>JAPZAR010000007.1 GCA_027460535.1 Candidatus Methanoperedens sp. | reverse complement strand
TCTTGCAATAGACCGCAGCATCCTGGTCAGATGTTGCTCTTCCGATTATTATCGCCATCGTTTTATCACCGAAACAGTGGAAGACATCCTTAAGGATTACACAACCTGAGATTGTCTCCTTTACAACAATATCTCCTTGTATCGTTGCATATTCATCTGCCATTATTATATTCCTTTTCTCGATCTCAAGCAGTTGTTCTTCATTCTCCGCTTCAGCCAGTACGATGAATTCCGTTGCCAGCCCCATACGTTTCCAGTTGGGAACAATGGTATATCGGTCAATTATTCCTTCCTGTTGCATGGTGCGTGTGTGATATGCCGCAGAATTCCCGTCTTTGAATTTCAATATTTTTGCAAGCTCCGCATTGGTGATCGTACTGTCGGCAAGCAGGGTCAGCAGGATGAACATATCGGTTTCGTTTAAATGCGATACTTCGGATATTATTTGTGCGATTTTATTAACTCTATCTGGAATTATTTCATTCATTATAATGCACATACTAATTATTCGTTTAACTAAAATAAGTTTTCGTTAGAACCTATTTCATGCTTCATCCTTCTTTCGCGAAACCGCTTTTCACACAAAATCATCCATCAGCTTGCTTATATCAACATTATCAATCGGCTGTTTCACAAGCGGCATCTCGTTTATCTGCGGCAGTATCAACCTTTTTGAATTATTACTTGAT
This sequence comes from Candidatus Methanoperedens sp., assembly GCA_027460535.1. Taxonomy (NCBI): domain Archaea; kingdom Methanobacteriati; phylum Methanobacteriota; class Methanomicrobia; order Methanosarcinales; family Candidatus Methanoperedentaceae; genus Candidatus Methanoperedens; species Candidatus Methanoperedens sp. The sequence goes on along the minus strand of JAPZAR010000007.1, from coordinate 170,617 downwards.
ATCAACAAGTTTACTAAATCATATCATCTGTCATGGGGATTCGCATGTCGAAAAATTCGACCAATCTCTTTGAAGCACTATTCTCAAAATAAGCCCCATAAACCCTTCTCCCAGTAAAATCTTTTATTGATTTTACCATGTCTAAATAATCATCATCCCCTGCTAAAAGAAGCGCAATATCATAGTGATCTAAATGGGCTTTACTAATCATATCAATCGCCAAAAGAACATCAACCCCTTTTTGTCGATAATCATTGTTATTCTTGCCTGTTTTTATAAGTCTCCCAAGTTTAACTTCGTAATTATTAATTTTTTGAATCCTCTTAAAATAAGACTCTTGCTCTTGATGTTTTTCTGAATCATCTCTAAAATCAACTATTGCATCGTAATAATATACCCTTACAAGTTCCATATTGATTACCCCAAGAGAATTTGACTCTGAACAAGAAGCGATGATAATATACCAAATTTTATATTATCGTGTCCAAATGTATTCCGCATTTTATTTCTTAGATAGCACCATCTATGAATATCATAAATGAGCGATATGGGATTTTGGGGTCGGTAACATGGATATTTGGAATCTGCTACTTGTTGCCTTCGAACATATAGACTGTTTTGGTATTTTTAACTTGGTATATGTCCCGATAAAATTCCATCCATCGTTTATTTTTATCAACCGATTTTTGACAGGTGTCGCAATCAACCTAAGACCTGACAGAACCTCGGACTCAATGAACCCGACTTCACTTTGGTGTCAGGTTTTGCTGACGGATGCAGGTCATTGTAGAGAGCACGGCAGAGCTTCACCAGCCGGGGATCACAGAGAAAGGATGCTCGGTTTTAAATGAAATACATCATCACAGGGAGCAAAATCACTCCCATCCCGTGCGTTTATGGCTCAGCAAAACTCATTGACTTAAAACATATTACCATATCCAGTATGCAAAGTATATACTGAGGATCAAAACTGCAATAAATGGATATTTATAATGTTGATTTTTTATAATAAGAAATAGTATTAAAATTATATTGAGCAAGATTAGTGTTTTTCCATACGACCATGCCCATAAAACGGAAAGAAACAATAAATCATTCACTAAAATGATTGAAGCTGAATCGAATGCCCTTCTTTGTGGTTTATTATGCTCTTTAAACATTATATATAATGTTCCAAATATAGTAAATATAGTAATAATTTGTCCATAAAAAACAGCAACAAACTGAAGTACGACACTGAGGGGGTTGTTAGATGAAATATTATTCCCGAAAATTCCTATGAGAACGACCATTAACCCGATTCCTAATACCTGAAGAAATGAAAAAGTTAATAAAACATTTGACAATGAGAGAGGAATAGAACCAAAGACCTTATGCTTTGATGCTGTTCTTCCTTTGATCATTAAAAGTAATATGCCGATTGTAAGAGCGAATAGCAGGCTCATCCAAATAACTTCTTTATGATCTTGAATTGCCATGAACAAACCTCGAGATAATAAAAAAATAAAAATAGGGAGATTTTCTAACTTGCATACACAAAATCAATCCAGTAATTATAGTATCCATCATTTCTTCCTTTAATCTGATTCCAGTGCTCTACATAAGTGGCTTGGTTTTGATTCATGAAATCCCAATTATGGAATTTATTATCAACCGTTGAGAAGAGAGCCGTATAATCGGCTGAATATAAATAGCTGCCCTGGAAATTGCATGAATCCACATACCAATGTGTATTAAGGGGAGATGGATTGGCTGCCCAGCAGCTGTCTATGCGTCCTTTATATGTCACGGTTCCACTGGGATTTACGGTCCACGTCAGAGTATGGGTTGTTTTTGCAAGATCCCACAAAGCTGGATCCTTGGTAATCATCTGAATTGTCGCTAACCATGTTCCTGGTTTTACCCCTGCTGTCAAAATATTCGGGACAAGTTCATTATTGTAGATTTCAACTTTGCTTAAGACAGGCGTGAATTCGATATCATTTGAAATATTCCGTTTGATTGTTTTGTAAGTTCCCTTTGAGATATTTACTTCAATGCTGAAATATAATGCAGGCTCACCCACTCGCTTCTCACCACTGCCACCAAAGGATATTGAATCATCTGACCATCGGGTTGCATTAGATGAATTTAGGATGACTTCGCTACCAGATTCTGGTTGAAGCTGAATTATCTTCACTATTTTTTTGTTCACTTTCTCTTTTTCCGCTTGTGCGCTCACTGCAGGTACAAATAACATACTCACAATTAGCATCGCCACAAGCACTGCACCTAATTGCATTCCTTTATTTCTCATCTTATTTTCCTCCTATTGTTTATCTGTTCCCTCGGAGGCACAATTGAGCAACCTTTTAATGACCTCAAAGTATACCTTACCGTGCCTTCGGGCAAAGCTGGAGCTCAGTTGCCCTTTTGAAACGACTGAGCTCCATTTTTTTTTATGGGTCTAAGAATCCTGGTGTTTGAGTCTTTAGTTCCTATCCACCATTGCTATTCTACAAATCCACTTTTATATGAGAACAGGGGTTTATATTTCTTATGGTTTGGAATCTAATAAGCATTAAGGGCAGCTCTTAAACGAGGGGGGAATGGTAGTATATACACCGGAAGAAGTTGGGGATATGGCAAACCGGTTGATGAAGGATATTTCGGACTCAAAATATGAATTCGACATCTCTTTGGTGGCAAGTACAGGTGGATGGATCTGGCCGAGACGCTTGTAAAGAGCACGGCAGAGCTTCACCAGCCGGGGATCACAGAGAAAGGATGCTCGGTTTTAAATGAAATACATTATCACAGGCAACAATATTACCCCCATTGCATGCGTTTTTCTTATTTTTGCAAATGATGCGATCATCCCGACCGGCGTGGATATAAGGAATATGATAAATCCGAACAGGCCGGTGAGCATAAAAACCAGAAAAGACAGGCCTATTAACACAGTGGCACATAAATTCGAGTAATTGACTTTTGACAGGAAACCCGATACTCTGTCACCGAGAAAGATGGTGGTGTAATAAGAAATCACTGAGATAGATACAATTACGATCAATAAAATAATCACCATGGAAAAATCCCACTCGCTCACATTGACAAGTTTGTCGATCGCTACCATTGCCCCGCTTCTGCCCTTGTGGATAATGAAAAGCGCTATCAGACTGAAGATAGCATTTGCGGTATTTGCTCCACTTATGGAAATCAGGAATTCTTTTGACGAATTTTCATCCTTTTCCTCCGGTATAATGAGCCGGGCGATAATGGTGCCCACTGCCGAAGAGACCCCGGGAAGCCATGCCACAAAAGAACCTGCTGCGCTCCCGGTCAGTAATCCCCTGACAATTCTTTTTCGGGGAAGCACGAACGCGCTTCCCCTTTTCTGGGGTGGTATTTCGGATTTCGTCATGAGACTGATCACCAGCATTGATGCTCCGAACAATCCGGAAAGGAGGGGAAGAAGTATTGAGGGTTCACCGAATTTTACAAGCGGCGACATCCATGCCTGATTATCAAACGCGAACATCCCCAGAAAGCCTGATATCAGGAACAGGAACACCGCATACATCTTGAATTTGAGATGTACCAGCGATCCCTGTCCCTCAACCACCTCTCCGTTCTCGGTGGCTATCATCAAAAGGACAATTAAAACAAGTATCCATCCGATGAATGAGTTTATCGTGCCGTAGATGTTCAGGAAGAAAAACGCTAGCGGAACGGCCATCAATAAAGAAACAACCACTGAACCCGCGGCACCAATGGCGGATAAACGCACGGCTTCAGATCCTTTCCCCTCCGCAAGAAGCGCATGCCCGGGCAGGACTGCAAGTGCTGTATCGGCTTCCGGCGCCCCAAGAAAAATCGAGGGGATGATATCGAGGAACGTCTGGGTTATGGAATTTGAAAGGATGATCACAGCGACGTAAAAGGGAGCGAACCCCAGATCCATGAAAAGCGGTGACAATGCCACGAGGATAAGGGCAAAATTATTTACATGGATTCCCGGGGTTAGACCTGAGATAATGCCGAGGAGAAAGCCGAAAAACATTGAGATGAGCAGTAAAGTTATGGATAGTTCCATGCCAATCCCATGAACTGCCAATGAACAAAAGCATTATGCTTTGATGCGTGAGTTTTCATTTGTATGAAAATTGCTGTCACGAAACTGGAAGAAAAATCCCAGGGTATAGAAGAGCTATTTGCCCGCTACGGCCACGAAGCGATCCTGGTTCCAACCATGAAGGCAACAGATCCCACAGACCCCGGGCCTCTTCATCATCTTTGCGACATGATTTCAAAAGATAAGATCGACATCCTGATTTTCACGAGCGCTCTCGGGGTTGAGAAACTTTTTGAGAAGATAACGCCGGGAAAAAAAGTAAGGATAGTGAGTGTTGGCCCAAAAACAGCAAAGAAAGTGGAAGAATACGGCGTGGCCAGCGAGGTCATAGACTCGTTCTCATCCGAGAACTTTGTGAGGTACCTCGGGAATATCGCCGGTAAATCCATAGGCATAGCCCGCGCCGAGGTTCCGAATATTGAATTGAGAACTTCTCTTGTATCCAGAGGAGCAGTAATAGTCGAAGCTCCGGCATACGGATTAAGGTCTGTGGAAAAAAATATTTCAGAAAAATTAAAAGAAGCGGATGCAGTGATCTTTACAAGTGCCATGTCGTTTGAATCATCAGGTTTTGGTATGGAGCATGCAAGAAAGCTAAAGGTTGCCGCAATAGGCCAGAAAACCGCCGAAGCAATGCGAAAACGTGGCATATTTCCTGATATCGTGGGGAACGGTACGCTTGAAAGTTGCCTGGCTCTCCTTTCAGGATAATTCAGCCGGGTGCTTCTCTCTTTTAGATCCCACCAACACACATATCCTTCTTAGCAATGGATTATGAGGGTGTTTTCACTTGATCCCGTAATGCCATATGGCAAAAGGGAATATATCTTGTATTGGGGTTAATTGTTTAATTTCTCTATTTGCTGATGCCATTGAATACTACTAATTATTGCCAAACACATAAAGACAAAAGCTATTCCTATTAAAAATTCGTTTTCACCCAGCCCCAGATTATTGAAAAAGTAAGGTTCTGTATATATTTTCCAAAGAATAACTATTAACGCTGCAGTATACGTGGTTGTTGTGTATTTTAAGTATTCGATTTTTCTTTTAATATAATCTGTTTCAATCATATTTTCGACCCACACATTAATTGATGAGATAATATAAAGATGCATCGGAAGTTATTTGAGAAACAAAGATACTATGCTGAAGACTATATGGAATCATTTTCTCAACGGAAGGGCATTAAGCCAGTTAAAAATATTATACAAGTTGATTCTATGGATAATGAGTTGAGAAATGGTCTATGGAATGCTTTAACTGTTTCTTATTGGAATCAAATAAGTTCAGATTATAAGTGGCGTAGCTACCATAAAGAAATCTGGACCTTAATTAATAGATTATGGCATGACTACTTCAAGACTCCGATTGATACAATAAACCCTGATTGGTGGGAACTAAATTACAAAATTTTAAGGAAATACTTCTTTAAATGTGAATGGTATGAAGTTTATGATTTTACAGAATTTATAGCCAATAATTATCCTGATGAAACTAATTTAGTAAATCCCAAATTTATCGATTACTGTAATCATGTTTTAGAGAAAGAATTATCAGGTTGTCGATTTGTTGGGGGGAAGATTACACAAATAACAAAAGAAGAAGAAATTGCTGAAATAGAAGAAGCATTAGAGATTCCTGATTCATTAAAAGCTATCAAAATTCATTTAAAGACATCACTGGATTTACTTGCAGATAGAAAATCTCCTGATTATAGAAACTCTGTTAAAGAATCTATTAGTGCAGTTGAAGCAATTTGCAAGTTAATATCAAATAATAAAACTGCAACATTAACAACTGCCATAGAGGCAATAGAAAGAGGAAAAAAGATGAAGATGCATCCCGCTTTGGCACGAGCTTTTAAAGAATTATATTTTTATACAAATGCTGCAGAAGGGATTCGCCATGGATTATCAGATGAGCCTAATCTGGATTTTGAAGATGCGAAGTTCATGTTGGTATCTTGCTCAGCGTTTGTCAATTATCTTGTGGTGAAAGCATCAAAAGCGGGGGTTGAGTTATAAAAATCAGGTCGCAACAAAACTAATAGTTTAATATGCTTAACATATTACATGGATAACAAAGTATAATATCCTATTAATTAATCTGCGGTTCAGGCCGATCCTTTGATCCAGTCTCAAAAGGATTTCCAACACTTGCGAACAATGCTATTACGCGGATGCGCCCAGTCATTGTTTCATCTATTTTCGCCCCCCAGATGACGCGCTTTGTTTTTGAGACATGCTGCACCATCAGTTCCCCGATTTTCGCCACTTCATCGAGAGTCATGTCCTGCCCGCCTATGATATTTACAAGTAAACCGTGCGATGCGGAAAGATCCGGGATATCAAGGAGCGGCGCAGCTATCGCGCTTTCCACGGCTTTCACCACGCGGTTCTCACCATCTCCATCCCCGATCCCGAATGATGAAATGCCTCCTTTTTCAAGCACGGCTTTCAGGTCCGCGAAATCGAGGTTCATCAGGGCAGGTTCCGTGATGGTTTCTGTGATGCTCTTTATAAGGGAGCCGATAAGGGTATTTGCCACGGCAAAAGCCGTTTTAAGAGGCAGGTTCCCGGCGACTTTGCGAAGTTTGGTGTTGTCGATGAGCACCACGGAATCGCAGGTTTTAGAGAGCGAAAGAATTGCTTTCTTTGCATTTTCTCGGCGCAGGTACTCGATCTCAAAAGGCATTGTCAGGCAAGCGATGGTGAGTGCGCCAATAGATCGGGAAATTTCCGCTACGACGGGAGCCGAACCCGTTCCTGTCCCGCCGCCAAGCCCCGCAACAATGAATATGATGTTAATTCCTTCAAGTTCCTTCCTTATGTCAACCTCGCTTTCGCGCGCACATTCTCCCCCCACTTCCGGGAACCCGCCGCATCCTTTTCCCTTGCATCTCTCTTTTCCCAATAGCAGTAACTTATCTGCCCTCTGCAGGACAAGGTGGTTGATATCGGTGTTGGCAGCTATTATTTTAGCACCGCCGATCTTTTTCTCCGAAAGATAGGTTATGATATTGCTTCCTGCGCCCCCAAGGCCGATCACTGCCACGGATGGTCTTGCTTCCTTTCTTAATTCTGTCAGTTCCTTCATTCCAGAATTCAATTGATCCTTTTTATATAAAAACTTTCGTAAGTGTATATTTATTTCCAACGTTGACAAATCTTGGCAATCAGGCGCTTCCACAATTTTTATTTGCTCATTATTTGAAAATAATTATGGAAATGAGAAAAGATTTCATAAAATTGCATTTTGAGGATCGATGGTTTCCAGGTGAGATTCTTTGGCTTGGTCACATGCAAATGGAGTGGTGGCTCACACCGCCTTTATCTCAAACCCTTCGAACATCTTTCTCATTACGACATCCTGAATCGAACCAAACCCCGGAGTGGCTATTGTACTGCCGCTGAGATCATTTATAGAATGCTTATCTGAATCCTTTCTCACCACCAGCGCAGTACCTCCTGAAATAACTCCACTGATAATGTAGAGCTTTCCGTTATCATTTATCCAGTACCTCAAAAGTGGGGTCTCGCCAAAGGCGGCCACATCCACTTCCCTGTGAGTGAAAGCATTTGTTATTGCCAGTCCGTTCCTGAATCGCATGAACTGAAGGTTTCTGCCAGGAGTAAGGCCAACCTTATCAAAATAGCCCTCTTTTTGCGCTACATAAACCGCAAGATAGTGGATACTTCCATCTATGAAGCCGAATCTGAGGTTCCCGTTAACGGCAGGTGGGATCCAATCAGGATCAGCATCCAAATGTTTTTTGATATCGCTGTAATATCTATCAAGGGTTATTCTCGACAGAAAGCCATCAACATCATCCGGACTGTTCTTGAAACCTCCGGCTTTATCCAAAATATCAAAACCCATCTTCATCTCGTTCTTATCAGGGAATTCGATATATATCGTATTGTTGATCGCTTCCGATGCAACTTGCAGATCAACTCCCACAAACTCTGAACCATATCTTGCGACCTTTTCCCGGTTTTCTGGGTCGTTGATGAACCTTGTACCCTTTATTTGTGCCCATACAAGTGCTGTTATCATGTTTTCATCTGTAAAGTGTTCAGATATTGCCAGGACGCATCCTGGATGATTAGCCCATACGTCTTTTGAATTAACGAGATACCTGCCATAACCATCAGCCGCGGCCTTGGCAGGATAAGGCTCCCAGGAAATGAAACCGTCTATTGTTCCGTCTTTTAGAGAAGCACTCATCTCTTCCGGAGTCATTGAAACAACATATATCATCTTCTGGGCATGGGATTTTTCATAGAGACTGATACCTGCATAAGATAATATTAATACAGTTATTATAATTATAACGTAGATATATTTTTTCATTTTTTACCAAATTTTTTCAGCCTGAAATAAAAAGTACTGCCTTTCCCTGGCTCGCTTTCCACATATATTTCACTGGCATGTGCCCTTATGATCCCGCTGGAAATTGTAAGCCCAAGCCCGCTGCCGCCTATTTTTCTTCGGGAGGTGCTATCTGCCTGATAAAATTTATCAAATATCTTTGATAATTTATCGGTATCTATCCCTATGCCTGTATCTTTAACTCTGATCTCGACATTATCTTTCTCTTCCTTTGCTGACACAAGGACTCTACCACCATTATGTGTGAATTTTAATGCGTTACCAAGGAGATTATTGAGCACTATAATAAGCTTTTCTCTATCCGCAAGCACAGATGAAATGTTCTCCGGGATGTCAAGGGAAATTGTTATATTATTCTTCAATGCAAGATATTTGATATTCTCAAGAGCAACGTTCACTATTTCTGCAACATTCACCTTTTCGAATCGAAATTCCATCTTCCCGGCTTCAATCTTTGAAAGGTCCAGTATATCATTGATCAACCGGGTCAGCCGGTCGATGTTCATTATGATATTATTAAGCATTTCCTTCTCAACATCGATATCCAGGATATCTTCGGATTCCAGGAATTCGGCTGATGTCTTTATGGCCGAAAGAGGTGTCTTTAGCTCGTGCGAGACCAGAGAGATGAAATCTGATTTCAGGCTGTCCAGTTTTTTCAACTCTTCGTTGGCACGAATAAGTTCCCTGTTCTTTTCCTCCAGATCTTTATTTGCAAGCTCAATCCTGTTTTCAAGCTTTTTCCTTATATCTAACAATTCTTCGGCGGTTTGATTAAATATTTCTGTCAGTTCCCCTATCTCATTTTTTGAAGAGACTGCTACAGGTTTGAAGTGACCGCTTGGAAGACCGTATGCTCCATTTTTCAGGGATTCTATGGGTTCTGTCATTCTTTTCGAGATTACCACTGCAAGAAGAACCACGCTTAGAACGGCAAAAAGTGAAATGATCGTAGTCTCTTTTCCCAGGGTCAGAACGCCGGCATATGCCTCGTCTTTGTTCTTTTCCACTATCAGTCCCCATCTATAAAGCGGCAGCCAATAGTAAGATCCCAGTACATTTTCGCCTTTATAATTGACATAATCACCTATTCCTCTCTTTTCGTATGTCACTTCTCTGACCGCAAGATTATTATTGATTTTTTCATGCAGGATTTTAGATCTGTTTTTGTGAAAAATCAGCTCGCCTTTATTGTTAACTATGAATATCTCCCCTAATTTTCCAATATCAATGCCTTGGATTATCATGTTCAGGTTCTCCATACTGACCCTTGCACCCAGTACCCCGGTAATCGTGTCGTTCTTCTTGACCGGGTTTGTGATTATTACTTCAGGTAAACCCGTGATACCGGACAATGATACATCGGACATGAACTGTTTTCCATCCCGCGCTTCTGTAAAATAAAGTTCCTTGCCAACATTCCCAGTGCGGTTCAGAGTGGAGATTATTATATTCCCGTCAGGATCGATCATAAAGAATTCTTCATAAACGCCTTCGTGTTCATTTTCAAAAGCGCCCAGGTATTTCTGGAGCTTTTCTTTTTCAGAGGTACCGGCAATCGTGGAAATGAGATTTACGTCAACCTTTCTTGCGTACATCCAGTTATCTATTGCACGGCCGGTATTTTCGGTCGCGACAAGGAGATTTGCCATAACAGAATCACGGATATCTTCTTTGCTGTGTTCATAGGATACGTAAACGACGGCGGACAGCGGCGTTACTGATATTATCAGGAAAAAAAGGATTAGTTCTGACCGTATTCTCACATACTACCCCCTGTTATTCTTTTGATCTTCTGAGCACACTTTTTATGCGGGCTTTAAGCTCGTTGAGAATAAATGGTTTTGTAACATAATCGTCCGCACCTATTTCGAGACCTTCCACTTTGTCGTGTACTTCATCTTTGGCAGTCAACATGATCACAGGGATTTTCTCCGTATATGCATCTTTTTTTAGCTGACTGCATGCTTCAAAGCCGTTCATTCCCGGCAGCATGAGATCAAGGATAATCAGTTCCGGCATTTCTGTCTTTGATTTCTCTACTGCTTCATAACCATCATAGGCTTCGATAACATTGTAACCTTCTGCTTCAAGGGATCTCTTTAATGGAAGAAGTGTCGCCATCTCGTCATCCACGATCAATATCTTTTGTCTCACATCAGAAAAACTTCTGATCCGTCTTTCAACGTCTTTTTCCGGGATTCCCAATATCCGCGATATCTCTGAATTGGAGATATTATCATTATTTTTTATCAACTCAACGATCTTATCATCGATATTTTTCTTCATGGTTTACCACATCATTTACTCATATTTTATAGGCAGGGATTGGACTGTAAAACTTTATAATACACCCTACAAACCAGTTTCTCTATTCCACATTTATTTCACCTTTTAGAATTCTTTTTTAAATCTCTTTGCTTTGGAAGACGCGCCTTCATTATTTCTCTCCCGCTTTCTTCGAGGGCTGCTGATCGTTCAGCACGGGTTTCAGTTCTTCATAAAAAGTCATTAGAAGCTGTGTGGCTTTATTCTCTTCATTAAGAGTGAACGATCGAATCTGTTTTCCAATCTTCCTCTCGACAATTATGTTATTTTCCAAAAGAGGCCCAATTACCCTTGCCACGCTGGAATGGTATAAACCAGTGCCTTGGGCTATTCCAGAAAGATAATTTATTTCTCCTTTATTTTGCATGAGATATTCCAGCACAGTTAGCTGCGCCGTTTTACCAAATAACTTTTCGAGTGGACTCATATTTTTCATCCTTTCTATACCTGTTTGCAACTAGCTCCTTTTTTCGTAAAATTGGTGTATTAATTAATATAGTTTTGCTTATATTTACTCAATGCTCTTACTATACAATCATATAGCTTATGGTAAATATTAACTAGACTTGACTATAAATCGACAAGTTTAAGTATAAAGAAGTTGTACTAAAGATTGAGGTTTGTCTCATCGACAGATCTTGAAACGGTTAAAACCAATATAGGAGGATCAATATGGGTGAACAAGTGGCGTATGCCAGGGTTCGAATGCTTATTTCAAGCATGTTCGAAGGTCTGGTAAATGGAAATAGGATGGCTGACATCTATTTTGAAAGAAAAATAATCAGATACAGCGCAGAATTTGAACTGAAGGATATGGGAGGCGGAGTCATACTGATAAGAGAACCTCCTGTCGAACTTCTGACAGAAGGAGACCTCGTTGATATGGGATTCGGATGTTGAATCAATGGTGTTGGTGGTTCTTGATAGGGCTCAGTGAAAGGGGCCAGACGATTATTGTCGTGACCCATGATATGGCTGTTGCAGAGCAGTCGGACAGAATAATAACCATGCGCGATGGGAGGATTGCGGGCGACACAGGAGGTGCAGGATGAACGATAGATATTATAATCCCTTCTATCTTTTACTTGCGGCAATCACATTATTGCTGGGTAAATTTTTCAGGAGAGGAGAATAAGATGATGGATAAACAAAGATAACATGGAGTCAGTATGCCTGCTTCAAATATCAGGGTGGGCGATGAATATTATCGTATTACGATCGGCGAGCTAGATTGAGATGGAGAGAACATAATATATATAAATATATAATAATATTGGAAAAGGAGTATGTAATTATGAATAAGCTGAAACTTCAAAATTTACCTAAAGTATCTTTAATAACGTTCATTATAGGATTAGTAATAGTAATAAATAGTGCTGGATGGGGAATTGAAGCAGCAAATGCATATCTGAGAGCACATGGCGGTGGCATGGACACAGTCCAATTTTCGGCTATTCTTCAAGGGTCGATAAATTCATTCTGTACAATAGGAGCCGTTCTCTTTTTTCTTGGTGGTTTAGGTTGCTTAATCTCAATCATATTTCTAGAAATGCAAAAACAATAGAAGCTGAATAAAATGATTACCAGGAAGAAACTGATGATTACTTATCTATTAAATTAAAGAGGTAAAATAACTATGGAAACTAAAAATACAGCAATTATTGGCATCTGGGCATTCATGATTGTGCTATTGATACTGAGTTTTGTAAGAATGGATTTTTTAGTGGTATTTTTCCTGTTCTTTGTCGCCCTGATAGTCACTGTTTATCTAACATCTGGATCGGATGAAAATAGGAAAACCCAGAAAGAATTCGAAACAATGCTTCAACATATAGAATCCAAACTGGACGCTCAATCTAAAGATCTTGAAAACCTCAAAAAATTCATTGAAAAATAGAACTGGAAAACCTGGGAACTTCTTGGCAGGATTCCCTTGTTCAAAGGTGGGTGGCTACGTCGCCGGCAGACTAAAAACTAATGTAATTCCTTCTGGTGCAGCCAGCTGGCTCGTTGCAAGCATCATATTAATGCTTTATACGGGCATAAGTTATGGCGAGTGGCCGCGCTCTCTAGTGTTCGGGGCAGTAATGGCAATCGTATGGATTATTGGCGGAGGATTGAGAGACTTAATAGCAATCATGGGAAAAAATGAAGCCTAAGAATAAATAAAAAGGTGATAAAATGAAAAATAAAATAATATGTATTTTGCATTTTTTCATCATGGCAATCAAATCACAACTTTATGTGAGTACCATATTCAATGATTGTTTATCACGGAGGATCTCTGTAAATGAGAATGGGTAGTAATGTGGGATTAACATAGCGGGAGAGTAACGTCATGGGAAAAGATAATACAAAAATAATATCATACCTTGTTTTGTTTATACTTGTCATTTCTTTGAGCGGCTGTGTTCAATATAATAGGAAGATCTCCACTTCAACTAACACCTCAAATGAGATTGTTATAGGCGCCCTATTGCCTCTCACCGGAGAATTATCTTTTAGCGGACGGGCAGCTAAGGCTGCGTTGGAGCTGGCGGCCGAAGATATAGAGGCAAATGGAATGAAGGTCCGTCTTGTTATCGAGGATACCGAGTCTAATCCTTCGGTTGCTTTAGAAAAACTCCAGAAACTGAAAAAGTCCGGCATAATATTCGTAATCGGTCCCGACTCCAGCAAAGAGCTTGAAGCTGTTAAACCCTACGCCGATGAAAAAGGTATTATATTGATAAGTCATGGGAGTACGGCACATTCACTTGCTATCGCTGGAGACAATGTGTTCCGCCTGTTGCCTGATGACACACATCAAGCCGAAGCCATGGCTGCCCTGATGTGGAAAGACGGAATAAGAATAGTCGTACCAGTCTGGCGTGGCGACGTATGGGGTGATGGACTCTCAGAAGCTACCAAGACTAGATTTGAGAATTTAGGCGGCACAGTACCTGATGGAATACGGTACGAACAAGGGACGGATTTCTCGTCTGAATTGGATACCATGAGTTCAAAGGTGAGCCAGGCAGTAAATAAATATGGAAAGGATAAGGTTGCAGTTCACTTCATCGGCTTTAATGAAGTTGTCACTCTCTTCACTAAAGCGCAGAATCAGTCCGCGAATTCAAATACAAGTTCCTTATCTGAAGTCAAATGGTACGGCAGTGACGGCACAGCTTTTGATGATGATTTGCTCAATAATGCGGAAGCGGCACGTTTTGCAGCGGAAACAAATTTCTCAAACCCGTTCTGCTCCATAGAGATCAAAGACATTGAAGAAATGGTTAAAGAAAGAGAAGGGACGGCACATCCATTCGGTATTATCGCCTACGATGCCTTATGGTTGGCAACTTTAACATACATTGATTCAAACAAGAGTGCCGACATTAATGTGTTGAAAAAAACACTAATCCGTACAGCGGCGTCTTTTAGTGGAGCCACAGGTTCTACCGAATTTAACGAGGCGGGCGACCGCAAGTTTGCAAGTTACGACTTCTGGGTAATCAAAGAAAAGCATGGACTCTTCACATGGGAACGTGCTGCCAAATATCCATTTGATTCATTAACGAATCAGGATTGAGATTGTTTTATTATGAACAAACATGTTGGAGAATAGCAGGCCCGGATTCTGTTAAGTTAAGCAGCATATATGTTCTTGAATTTGTTAATAAAAGCGAGTGACCATAGGAAATCCAGAGGGAATACACAATTTGGATATAATATTTATGAACAGGGCCGCCCCGGAAATGAAACAATATCAGCTGATTTTGAGAAGGCCAAGAAGAATAAGCAAACATACTTCTACCAGTTCACATGGCGGCTCGGGAAATCTATAAAATCCATTTTCGAAGTTGAAGCAAACCTATTTGAATCATCAATCTCTAGTCTTCAATAAACAGAATCGGATGTGAAAAAATGGATGTTTCAAAAAACGAAGTAATTAAAAACAATGAAATAGCAACAAATAGCGCAAAGCTGCAGGATGTTCATGAAAGCATTGGATGTTGCTGTGGAAACACCTGGAAGATGATTGCAGTGGTCATTCTGTTCGCAATTTTCTGGATATTAACCAGAAGATTGGTGTGAATCCCTCATCTTTTTGAAATATTCGTTCAAGAATCATGAACGGTCATGCGAGGTAAGAGCTTGGGTACTGCTTCCATATACTCAGTATATTGCTGGCCTAACCTTGCCGTCAGATCCTCTTCTTCAGCATCTGCAATATGCGACAGTACAGCAGCAAGGATGATTGAGTAAATGAGGGCTAGAAACGAACCCGCAGACAGCGCGAGCCCGAATGCACCGATAATCCCGCCCAGGTACATGGGATGGCGGACATAGATGAAAGGTCCTACGACCCTCAGCTTATTTTCTGGAACGAAAACTGCTTTTCTAAGAGAATAACCTCCCCAGAATATTATGAAGATCCCGGCGGCAAATAACAGAAACCCCAGTGCTGAAAATATTTCGGAAATGGGGTTAAAATCTTTTAATATCAGCCAGAAATAAAGAAGTATATTTGTGACCACAATGAAAACATGAAGGGAGACAAGGAATATTTTTGAAATTTTGCCAAAATATGTAAATCCATAGGATTTCCTGTACTTCAGAGCTATGATATGATACGTGATTACCATATACAGAACTATAAGAACAAATGTAGAATAAAGATTCATAGATGCCGTTATGAAGTGAGATATTTTTGCGCAACAACCGCCATATGGTCTGAATGATAAGGTTCCAGATATATCAGTTCTTTGATCTTAAAATAATCCTCCAATTTTTTTATTTCATCATTGATAACTTCTTTTGTCTTTCTTGCAGAATCAATGCTCTTGGACTTGATCATCAAAATCAGAAAACCATCTTTCTTGAGGAAAACTTCGGCGTTTCGGATCGCTATCAATGCCTGTTCACGCTGGGCAACATCCTGGTATATGAAGTCCACTTCAGGAACCAGATTCGTGTATGAGCCGGGATGCCCGGCATCTGCAAACACCGGGATAAGGTTGATCCTTGAAATGCACACGCTGAGAAGGTCCTGCATTGCTCTTGGCGAGAATTCCACTGCAAAAACAGTGCCATCCGATACAATATCTGAAACATGGCTGACCGTGGTCCCGTTGGCAGCCCCGAGATAAAGAACCTGGGAATCCTTTTTTATCGGAATGTACGCGCCTTTTAATATTATGGCGGCAAGTTTGCTGCGGTAGGGATCCCAGATGCGGTATTCGTCTTTTCCTACAGCTACCAGCCTTTCTCCGTAAACACTTCCATGAAGGAGATTTTTCGATAACAGCCTTTTGGAACCCTCAAGTTTCAAGGTGAATACATTGTCAGGCCCGGTCTGGATTAGTTCACTCTCTTCCATAATTTAAGAACGGATGAAAAAGACCCCGCTGCAGCTTACATGAATTACAATGATATCTGCCTTTTGGCATCAGGGGATTTTCTAACCTTCCTTTATCAATCTCTCGATATCGTCTCCGACTTCGGAGGTAGTATTTGACCCTCCCATGTCGTAGGTCTTCACCTCTCCATTGACGATATTCTGCTCTATAGCCCTGACGATGGCTGATGCTGCATCTTTTTCACCTATCTGGTCAAGCAGGAGTGACCCCGCCCAGATGGTTGCGATTGGGTTGACTTTGTTCTGGCCTTTGTATTTGGGTGCGCTTCCATGTATTGGCTCGAACATGCTTGTGCCTTCCGGGTTTATGTTGCCGCCAGGGGCGAGACCAAGACCGCCCTGTATCATCGCGCCAAGATCAGTGATGATGTCGCCGAACATGTTTGGGGCCACAACTGTATCGAACCATTCGGGGTTCTTAACGAACCACATCGTTATGGCATCCACAAAATTGAAATCCGTCTTTACATCCGGGTATTCTGCAGCAATGGATGTGAACTCCTCGCGCCAGAACCCGTATATATCCGAGAGCACGTTTGCTTTATCCACTGAAGAGAGATGCTTTTTACTGTCCTTTGCAAGCTCAAAGGCATAGCGGATGACACGCCGCGTGCCTTCCTTGCTGATAAGACCTAGCTGGTAGCCTATCTCTTCGCTGTCCGAATTAATATCCAGGCCGAATTTCACGTTATACAAATTCCGTATGACCTCAAGCGTTTTCTTGCTCCTTCCTTTCTTAGCGCGCCCGCCTATGCCTATATAGAAATCCTCGGTATTCTCGCGCACCACCACGAAATCGATATCCTTCGGAGTCTTGTCTTTGAGGGGTGTCCAGACTCCTTCCAGTAATTTCACAGGGCGGAGGTTGACATACTCATCAAAATAAAAGCGGATGGTAAGAAGAATGCCTTTTTCAAGGATCCCGGGTTTTATCCTTTCATCGCCTATTGCGCCGAAATAGATGGCCTTGAATCGGGAAAGGTCCTTTAACGTATCTTCAGAAATGAGTTCGCCCGTTTCAAGGTAGTGGTCAGCGCCGTGGGGGTATTCAGTCCATTCGATATCGAAGCCGAATCTCTCGCCTGCCGCATCAAGTACCTTGCGTCCTTCTCTGATTATTTCAGGGCCGATCCCGTCGCCGGGTATAACTGGGATTTTGTATTGGGTCATATGTCTTTCCTCTTCTTCTGTCCCTTAGAATTCCTTCGAGGTTATTAAATTAACTAAAGAGATGAGATAACTTAATTAACAACAAAGCAATAACATTATGGGGGTAAAAATGGATTTTTCCTTTACTGAAGAACAGGAACTTTTCAGAAAGTCTGTGAGGGAATTCTGCAATAAAAAGCTTGCTCCGCGTGCCCGCGAAATCGATGAGAGTGGAGAGATCCCTCGTGAAGTCGTGGAAGATATGGCGGCTATGGGACTTCTTGGTATAACCATTCCAGAAGAGTACGGCGGGCAGGGTGCAGACTTCACCACGGCCGCAATAGCAGCCGAAGAAATAGCCAGAGCCGATATAAGCATGGCGACTGCTGTTTATTACCTCGTAGAAGCAGGCTGGGGTTTCCTGATGAATAGATATGGAAACAAGAAAGCCAAGGAAGAAATTCTTCCCGAAGTAACGAATGGAAAAAAATTTCTGGGTATAGCCTCGACTGAAGCTGGTGGAGGCTCGGATATAGCAGCAATGTCAACTATGATGGAAAAAAAGGGTGATAAACTGGTGGTAAATGGCGCAAAGACCTTCATAAGCGGTGTCAGGGAAGCTGCCAGATATGGAGGAGGTTATGTGGCCATCATAAAGACAAGTCCTGAACTTAAGCATAAAGGCCTGTCGCTTTGCTACCTTCCGGTAAAAGATATACCAGGGATAACTACCAGCATTTTTAAGCAGATGGGGAGAGAAGGAATATCCACGGGCACTATAAATATCAGCAATGTAGAGATACCTGCTCATTATCTCATAGGGGAATGGAATAATGGATTTTATTACGCGATGGAGGGTTTTAACTGCGCCCGGACGCTTGTGGCAGCCGCATGCATAGGTGCTGCTGAGAAAGCCCTGGAATCCGGAATTGAATATATAAAAGAAAGGCACATTTTCGGGAGCCCCCTTGCAAAGTTCGAGGGAATCCAGTTTCAAATGGCCGAGGATTTTATAAGACTTGAATCTGCAAAATTAATGGTTTACAAAGCGGTCTGGATGGTTGACCGGATGTACGCTGAAAAAAGATTCAGCCATAATGAAATAAATAAAGCGGTAGCCAGTGCCAAGCTCATTGCGCCAACCGTGGCTTTTGATATCATTAGGGACGTATTGACATGGTATGGGGCATACGGCTATACCAAAGAAGCAGGGCTTGAACGGGGATTAAGGGGCGTGGCTTCCTATATTATAGGGGCTGAGGGAGCACAAAACATCATGAAGATAATTATTGGCAGAGAGATCCTGGGAAAAGAGTTCGCGCCTTATTGAATCACTGATGCTAAGACCATAATAAAAAAAAAGAAAAAGTGATCATGGACTTTATTGCATGCATGAAGCAGATACCGATGCACATACATCCTCCCGCCATTCTTAGCCCCAGGATACTTGCCCTTCTCTACCATCAATACCTCATCTTTGCAAGCGAATAAGCTGCTGCACCCTGGCCCAGAGCCTACAATTATGACGTCGAATTTTTCGGACATTTTAAAGATCAATTACCCTTGAACCTGGGCTTTCTCTTTTCCAGGAAGGCGTTTATACCTTCCATATGATCCTGGGAGGCAAAGCATTCGGAGAACGAAATTATCTCCATCTCAAGTCCTTTTTTCATTTCCAGATTCTTATTTATCAACATTTTAGCTATTTTAATAGTTAGAGGGCTTTTTGAGCCAGAACCTGTGCAGTTTCTTCTGCCTTTTTCGCAAGCTCTTCATTCTTCACAACCATATTGACAAGCCCGATTGATTCTGCCTCTTTTGCGCCTATAATCCTACCCGTAAGTATCATCTCCTTTGCTTTCCCTATCCCCACGAGTCTTGTCAGCCGCTGGGTGCTTCCAAACCCGGGAATAAGACCAAGATTGATTTCAGTCTGGCCGAATTTTGCATCATCGGCAGCGATCCTTATGTCACAGGCAAGACAAAGTTCACATCCTCCCCCCAGTGCATAGCCTTTAATTGCAGCGATCACCGGTTTTTCAATATTTTCAAGCTGATTGAAGACTCTATGACCCAGCCTTGAAAACATTTCTGCTTCCGCCGGATGTTTTATTTTGATTTCTTTAATGTCTGCCCCCGCGCAGAAATTTTTTTCACCGGTTATAATTACGGCTCTAATCTCTTTGTCATTCTCAAGCTCGGTCAAAAAAGACCCGAATTCCTGAAGCATTCTGGTATCCAGGACATTCATAGCTTCAGGTCTGTTCAATATTAGAATCGCGATATCCTTTTTCTTCTCAATCTTTACGAGTTCATTTCCTGTATTCATAAAATCCTTCTCCGCTTTTTCTCCCGAGCTTTCCCTCAGCTACCATTCTTCGAAGCAATGGACAAGGCATATATTTCTCTCCGAGTTCTGAATGAAGGACCCCTATAATATTAAGGCAAATATCAAGGCCAATAAAATCCGCAAGCTCAAGCGGTCCCATCGGATGATTTGCCCCAAACTTCATGATGGTATCAATGTCCTCTCTGGCAGCAACCCCTTCCTGCAGGCAGTAGATGGCATTATTTACCATGGGCATAAGCAAACGGTTCACTACAAAGCCTGGTGAATCATTGACAACAGCAGGGATTTTACCCATTTTTTCAGCTATTGCTTTCACCGCATCTATTGTCTCCTCTGACGTGTGCAACCCCCGGACCACCTCCACAAGTTTCATTATGTACGCAGGGTTCATGAAATGCATACCAGCAAAGATCTTCGGTCTTTCTGTGACCCGGGCAAGTCTGGTTATTGATATTGAAGAGGTATTGGTTGTGAAAATGATATCGCTGGGGCATATTCTATCAAGCTCTTTAAAAATCTGTTTTTTAATATCTTCATTTTCTACCACCGCCTCGATCACCAGGTCAACATTTCCAAAATCCTCCAGGCTTGTGCAGGTTTTTATATTCGAGAGGATCCTGTCTTTCTCTTTGCTTTCAATTTTTCCTTCACTTACCCTTCTTTCAAGTCTTTCTTTTACTTTTGTGAATCCTGCTTTTACATATTCTTCGTTCAGGTCTTCCAGGACTACCTCATAACCGCTCTGTGCAGCGACCTGGGCTATTCCTCCTCCCATAATCCCTGCACCTATCACCCCTATTCTTTTAATTTCCATCCGTTACCTCATTTCAATGATAAATGAGCAATTAAGAGCCCCGCTGACCAGAACCGCTTCCCCAGGCATGAATTATCCCGAATCCTTTCCCCATCTTTATTCCCGTCTATTTTTTAATTAAAGGGAGAGGATTACATACATTATAAGAAATCATTGTTATTAATCGTACATAAATTTTAGCCACCGTTATGATTTCGATTCCATGCGTCTGAGGACTTTGGGGGATAAGGCTCATATTCTGCGAACAGCCCCAGAAATTCCTCCTCTTCAAGGCTCAGGAAGAGTTGGTATGACAAAGCCAAAAGGAGACATATTTAAATTTAAATCCATAATTCGATATTGCATTTAAGACAATATGCTTATCAATATATACTAAGTTATATGTTCGGTCTAACTAAAGGATGCCTATCGTCCTTAGCGGGTCAAACAAGGAAGGAGAAATGAGGCGCAAAAATGGCAGGCAATCATAACGAGATTGAAAAACGTCTGTGGTCTGCCGCAGACGAGCTACGGGCAAATTCTAAATTAAAATCTTCGGAATACTCAGTCCCGGTTCTTGGACTGATCTTTCTCCGTTACGCTGATCACAAGTTTACTATAGCCCAGAAGGAGCTGGCAGGTAAAAGTTCAGACAGGCGCGCCGTCGGCAAAACAGATTACCAGGCGCGCGGTGTGCTGTACCTGCCTGAAGCCTCAAGATTCTCCAAGCTTCTCAACCTGCCAGAAGGTGCTGATATTGGAAAGGCCATCAACGAAGCGATGCGCGCCATCGAGGCTGAGAACGAAGAGCTCAAAGACATTCTGCCCAAGACATATAATCACCTCGATAACAGCACCCTGGTTGAATTATTAAAGACATTCAACTCTGTGCCTATGGACATTGAAGGCGATGCCTTTGGAAAGATCTATGAGTATTTCCTGGGCAAGTTCGCCATGAGCGAGGGGCAGAAGGGAGGCGAGTTCTTTACACCCACCTCTATTGTTAAACTCATAGTCGAGGTCATCGAGCCCTATCACGGGCGCATCTTTGACCCTGCCTGCGGCTCAGGCGGTATGTTCGTCCAGAGTGCGCGTTTCGTGGGAAACCACAAGAAGAATCCCAATTCTGAGATAAGCGTTTATGGTCAGGAAAAAACCGCTGAAACTGTGCGCCTGTGCAAAATGAACCTCGCGGTTCATGGTCTCTCTGGAGATATTCGCGAGGGCAACAGCTACTACGAAGATATCCACAAAAGCTTTGGCAAATTCGATTTCGTGATGGCAAATCCACCGTTTAACGTCGATAGAGTGGACAAGGAGCGTATCAAGGACGACCCCCGCTTCCCATTTGGCATGCCAAAGCCTGATAATGGCAACTATCTCTGGATCCAGGTATTTTACAGCGCTCTGAATGAGGGTGGTCGCAGTGGATTCGTGATGGCAAACTCAGCCAGCGACGCCCGCGGAAGCGAGCAGGATATCCGAAAATCGCTTATTGAAGCTGGCGCCGTAGATGTAATGGTTGCCGTTGGCTCGAACTTCTTCTACACGGTAACATTGCCATGCACTCTCTGGTTCCTCGACCGCGGCAAGTTAAAAACGCCGCGCAAGGACAAAGTCCTCTTTCTGGACGCACGGTATATATTCCATCAGGTTGACCGCGCCCATCGAGACTTCATGCCTGATCAAATCGAATTCCTTGCCAATATCGTGCGGCTATATCGGGGCGAGGAGCCTGAAACAACGAACGGCAGCGCGCCGATGTTGAAAGAGAAGTTCCCCGATGTTAAATACGTGGATGTTCCCGGTTTATGCAGAGTGGCTGAACTTTCCGAGATTGAAGCGCAGGGCTGGAGCCTGAACCCGGGGCGCTATGTTGGAGTGGCTGAACGCGAGGCTGATGATTTTGATTTCAAGGAACGCCTTGAGGAACTGAACGAGGAGCTTGAAACGCTTAATGTAGAGGCGCGGGAACTGGAAGGGCGTATTGCTGAGAATGTTGAGAGGCTGCTGGAAGCCGGATGAAAAAAGAGGCTGAAACGAAGGGAGTGCTGTTATTGAACCTGGAGGATTATATGCCAGATGAATTCGAAGCCCTTGTTGAAAAAAGAACAAAAATCGCGAAGAAGCGTAAAATGGTTGAGGCATCTGATGAATAATATGACTGTTGAAATGTCGGCTTCTAATTTTGGCGCAGCCCACCGCAAAGGACGCAAAGAGCGCAAAGCACAGCCACAGTGCGGAACACGGATGACACTGATAGGACGGATTTCCACAGATCCGCGCGTATCCACGTCAACCGCGGTTTTTTTATGATGTGAATTTTCAAATTTATGACGCAGTGCGTCACGAATCGATATCGATAAATTACCCTTTTAAAATCGGCAGACACTGTCTGCCAAATTAAGCTATTGTAACCCTAAAAGATTTTATACCCACTGAGTTTCGAAAGTATTAAAACCGGTGTGGACTATTCAAGCTTAAATGGTTGATTGGAAAAGGATTGAGTTAATAGCCGGACCTGATGCTGAAGACCATATAAAAAGGCATGGTGTTAGCGTTTCGGATGTTTTCAATGTACTTAATGGGCTGACCTATTCCCGGAAGATTAAGACCGCTGGAGAAATAAGATATACTATATTGGGTGAATCTCAGGGCAGAATCCTTATGGTGGTGCTGACACAGCAATCTACTCAGAGATTCTATCTGCTTACTGCCTATGAGCCTTCGGACGGCTATAAGAATTTATATAGGGAAAGATGTAAAACATAGTATCAATGAAAAAATACACTAAAGAAGAGAGGGAAAAGGCGATAAAAGATATAGAAGCATCGCCGATCAAACCAGATGAGTGGGAAGGGCCACATGAAACAAAGGTTGTTTCTTATAAATATGTTGATGATGTGCCTGCCCGGAAAAAGAAAGGGCTGATGTCTGGAAAAATTGATGCGAAAACCGTTTCATCTTAATTCATTTCTCTCCGCAACTTTTTCTTTGATTTGAACCTAACCAAATATTTATGACTTTATAGATTAAAAACAGACCATAAAATATATTGTTGGGCATTATGGATGAGAAATATCCAGAACCGCAAAGTACGCAAAGAACGCAAAGCTCAGAAGTCTCCGCGACCTTCGCGCTCAGGTCTGGAAACGTGCTAAAACCGCAACGCAGAACACGGATAACACGGATTGGACGGATTTCCACGGATCCGCGCGCATCCGCGCAATCCGTGTTCCATCACGTTTGCTCTTCTCTGAAAAATCCGGCATCTGGCACAAAGGTATCTGCGTTTATCACGCCGAAACCCTGCGGGTTCTCGACTCCGCGCACACGTATGCCTGTGGGCATACGTCAAGGGTTGCGCCCCTTGAGGACGCCCGTCCACGTATGCCAGTGCGCTGGCATACGTGTGCACGCAATCGACTGGCGTGACAGTCGACGTGGACACGCCCTCCAGAGGCGTGACTCTGGGCGCCATCATCCGCGGTTTTTTAGTTCGGTGATTTTTCAGATGGGATTAACAGGATATGCTCTTAATCCTGTTTATCCTGTTATCCTGTCAAATTTGAAGTGCCAGCTTTCAGGACTACGGCAGAGCGAGAGAGGGAGGGAGGTGGGATGATGGCAAATAATGTAATAAATGGTGAGACAACCAAAAAAGAAAGTGAAGGAACTACTGCTGGCTGTACTTTGAACGCAAGTGTGAAGACATCTTGGAGGTTGGTCAAACTCGGAGAACACATCGATCTACTAACGGGTTTTCCGTTCAAAAGTGCCCAATACACCAATGATTCGGAATCAATCAAACTATTACGTGGCGATAATGTTGCTCAAGGCTGTTTGCGCTGGGAGGGGGTCAAGCTCTGGCCGTTATCAAAGTCAGGTGATTTCACCAGATATTTACTTAAACGTGGTGACGTAATCCTAGCGATGGATCGACCTTGGATTGAAGCTGGTCTCAAGTACGCTTGGGTTAAAAAGCACGATCCTCCTTGCCTATTAGTCCAACGGGTAGCCCGATTGCGTGGAATAAATGGATTGTTAACCGAATATCTGCGGTATGTCATCGCTGATCAATCGTTTACAGATTACATTAAGCCGATCGTAACTGGTGTGTCTGTACCACATATCAGCCCTTCACAAATTAATGCTTATATGTTCTGGCTACCATCAGTCGAATTGCAAAGCAAAATCGCCGCCATCCTCAGCGCCTACGACGACCTCATCGAGAACAACACGCGGCGCATCAAAATACTGGAAGAGATGGCGCAGGCGCTCTACCGCGAGTGGTTTGTTAATCTCAGGTTTCCGGGGCATGAGAAGGTGAGGATGGTGGAGTCGGAGCTTGGGATGATACCGCAGGGATGGGAAGTAGTAACAATTCGAGATGTTAGTGATTATATTAACCGTGGTGTTTCGCCTAAGTATGATGACCAATCGTCACAAATTGTAATCAATCAGAAATGCATTAGGGAAGGCAAATTCAATCAGGATTTAGTTCGAAGGCACGCTTCGAAAATTCCAGTGGAGAAATCCATAAAATTTGGTGATGTCCTGATAAATTCAACGGGTATCGGAACACTTGGACGTATTGCTCAAATTTATAAGGAAATTCCTGATTGTACAGTGGATTCTCATGTCACTATCGTTCGGCCGAATGATAAGGTAAGTATAGATTATTTTGGCTCTTATATGTCAACCCTTGAACCACACTTTGATAGTCAAGGCATCGGCTCTACTGGCCAAACGGAGCTTGGGAGGGAAACTATTGCTAAAACAAGTTTTTTGCTTCCTCCAAGAAGCATACAAGATAGATTTACTGAAATCAGCTCTCCGATGCATAAAAGCATTATTGAAATGTTTGCAAAAAACGCCAACTTCCGCCGCACCCGCGACCTGCTGCTGCCGAAGCTCATCTCTGGCGAGGTGGACGCGGAGAATATCGACATTTCGGTTCAGTGAATATGGAATCCCTTTAATTTAATCCTGATAAAACCAAGAACATCTTTGAATGCAACTCTATTATCAGCATTCAATCGACTGCTCAGGACATTGTTTTCTTTACCATCATGAAAATGGTTCGGAAAAGTCTCGATCTCAGGATGATCAGGGGCATTATCCCATCGATGGATCAAGCCCCTCACAGCCCTTTGCTCCCAGTGATATGAATAATCCTCCTCTTCACTAAGCCAGACATCAAGGAAACTGCCGTCTGTTAGGTATATCCTCAGCTTATTAGGCTGTGCAGACCTGCCGCCAATTAGCGCCGTATCTTTAACAATATCTGAAAATTCTGTCCTGGCTACCTCTTCAAGCGTTTTATACGTTAAAAGCATCTACTGTACCTTACCGAGGTGCGCTTTCAGGTCTTTGATGTATTTTTCCTTATTCTTCCAGATAATATAATCTTCCCAGGCTGGATGGCTTGGTATCTTTTTAGACCTGATCGCCTCGTACAGATCCTCTTTCGAGGCAACATTATATCTGTCCACAAGATCAGCTATATCCGCCTCAGCAAGCCGGATCTCCTTTTCCATAAAGGATATTAAGCCTCTGTGGATAAGCTCGGTCTCAGGTAAGCCTATCACATGACTGAGATCAGAAGTGATTTCCGAAACAGAATCTTCGCTGTACATTGTATATGCCTTAAGATTTATGATAAGTTAAAACTTATTGTTCAGCAAGAGTGAAGTTAATATATACGTATCTTTAAATAATAATCTGACATAGAGAATGGCAATGAGTGATTACTCCGAAGATTCCCTTGTTGAACAGCCCGCCATCGAACTCTTTTCAGATTTGGGCTGGAAGATCGCAAACTGCTTCTACGAAAAATTCGGAGAAAATGGCACGCTCGGGCGCGAAACCTCCAGCGAAGTCGTCCTTCTCCCCCGCCTGCGCGCCGCGCTTGTGCACCTGAATCCCGACCTGCCACCAGAAGCCATCGAGCTTGCCATCGAAGAACTGACGCGCGATCGCAGCATCATGAGCCCGGCGAATGCCAACCGGGAGGTTTACCGCTTGATGAAGAGCGGCGTGAAAGTCTCTTTCCGGGGCAAAGAAAATGAAGAGACCGTTGAGAACGTACGTGTAATCGATTGGAATGAACCTTCGAATAATGATTTCTTCCTTGCATCGCAGTTCTGGGTAACGGGTGAGATGTACAAGCGTCGCGCCGACCTTGTTGGTTTCGTAAATGGCCTGCCGCTGGTCTTTATCGAACTTAAGGCATCACACAAGCGTCTGGAACATGCATACAGGGATAACCTGCGCGACTACAAGAACGCAATCCCCCAGATCTTCTGGTACAATGGTTTAATCATTCTTTCAAACGGAAGCCAGAGCAAAATAGGCAGTATGACCGCTGAGTGGGAGCACTTCGCAGAGTGGAAAAAGATAAACAGAGAAGGCGAGGAGGGTATTGTTTCACTGGATACAATGATCAGGGGAACATGCGAGCCGGCGCGCCTTCTTGACATTATTGAGAATTTCATGCTATTCAGCGAAGCCAGCGGCGGGATTGTGAAGCTGGTTGCGAAGAACCACCAGTACCTTGGTGTGAATAACGCTACTGAGGCATTGAAGCAGATCGAAAAGAATAGAGGTCGCTTAGGGGTCTTCTGGCATACGCAGGGCAGCGGGAAAAGTTACTCCATGGTTTTCTTTTCGCAGAAAGTATTGCGAAAAATTCCCGGTAATTTCACGTTCGTTATCGTGACCGACAGACAGGATCTGGACAACCAGATATACAAGAACTTTGCAGGCGCTGGCGCCGTGACTGAAGAGCAGGTGCAGGCAGAGAGCGGAGAACACTTAAAGCAGCTGCTGCGTGAAGACCACCGCTACATATTCACACTCATCCAGAAGTTCCATAAAAAGAAGGGCGAGACCTATCCCATGCTTTCAGCTCGCAAAGATATTATTGTCATCACGGATGAGGCGCACCGCAGCCAGTACGATGCCCTTGCCCTGAACATGCGCAATGCTCTCCCCAATGCGGCATTCATCGCCTTCACAGGCACGCCTCTCATTATCGGTGAAGAAAAGACAAAAGAGGTTTTCGGGGACTACGTCAGCATCTACAACTTCAAGCAGTCTGTAGATGACGGCGCCACGGTTCCTCTTTATTATGAAAATCGCATCCCAGAGCTTCAACTGACCAACAGGGAACTGAATGAAGACCTGCAGTGCCTCATCGATGAGGCTGAACTCGATCCAGACCAGGAGAATAAACTTGAGCGTGAGTTTTCACGAGAATACCACCTGATAACAAGGGATGACCGGCTGGAGAAGATAGCCAATGACATTGTCACTCATTTCATGGGACGCGGGCAATTTGGGAAGGCAATGGTCTTCTCCATTGACAAAGCAACTGCTGTTCGGATGTACGATAAGGTGCAAAAGTACTGGAAATTGTATCAGATGGATTTGAAGATTAAGCTTGTAAAATGTGGAGAATCCGAGAAAAAGGAACTTGAAGAAAAAATCAAATTTATGGAAGATACTGACATGGCGGTCGTGGTGTCTCAATCGCAAAATGAAATTGAAGACTTTAAGAAAAAGGGATTAGATATCGCTGTCCATCGCAAGAGAATCGTAAAAGAGGACCTCGATACGAAGTTCAAGGACCCGGATGACCCGTTCCGCATCGTATTCGTGTGCGCCATGTGGATGACGGGTTTTGATGTACCATCCTGTTCCACCATCTACCTTGACAAACCCATGCGCAACCATACCCTCATGCAGACCATAGCACGGGCAAACCGGGTTTTCAGAGATAAGTCAAATGGTCTGATAGTGGATTATGTTGGAGTGTTCAGGAACCTGCAGAAAGCACTGGCAATCTACGGTTCTGGCTCAGGCGGCGGAATAGAAGAAGGCGAAACTCCGGTAAAGGACAAGAGTGTGCTCGTTGATCAACTAAAGCAGTTGATTTTGGAGACCACGGCATTTTGCACAGAACGAGGCATTGACATCTCGAAGATACAGGCAGCCTATGGTTTTGAGCGTGTCAAGTTGATTGATGATGCTACTGATGCAATATTGACCAGCGACGAATCAAAGGCAAAGTACCTTTCGATGGCAGCTAGTGTGGTCAGAATATACAGGGCTATCCTCCCTGACCCGGCAGCCAACGAGTTCGGCCCGAAACAGCTGCTTTTCACTAAAATTGCAGAAACAATTCGTTCTCTGTCTCCTGAAACTGACATTTCTGAAGTTATGGAATCAGTCGAAAATCTGCTGGACGAGTCCATCGCCACTGAAGGATATGTTATCCGGGAAAGGTCCGATGAATATCGCCTTGTGGATTTGAGCCAGATCGATTTTGAGGCGCTGAAGGAGAAATTTGAGAAAAGTCGAAAGCGGATTGAGGCTGAAAAACTGAGGGGCGCAATTAATCGCAAACTGATGCAAATGGTTCGATTAAACAAGAGCAGGGTGAATTACCTGGAGAAGTTTCAGAAACTGATAGATGAATACAATTCAGGCTCCTATAATGTGGAAACATTCTTCGCCAATCTTGTTGAATTCGCCCAGGGACTCAATGCAGAAGAAAAGAGAGGAATTTCGGAGAATCTTAGTGAGGAGGAATTAGCAGTCTTCGACCTCCTGGTAAAACCTGAGATGATTCTGAGCAAGAAGGAGGAGCAAGAGGTAAAGAAGGTGGCTCATGACCTTCTTGAAACACTTAAACAGGAGAAACTCGTTCTCGATTGGAGAAAGCGCCAGCAATCACGGGCTGCTGTGCGACAATCTATTGAAGTGGTTCTGGATGAGGAACTGCCAGTAAGCTATACAAAAGAGTTATTTCAACACAAGTGTGATGTGGTATATCAGCACATCTATGACTCGTATTTTGGACAGGGACTGAGTATTTATGCTCATCCAGTGTGAATAAAAAGAGTTTTCATTTTTTTATTGCTATCTCGTTGCCCCTGAATGAGACGCAGCCGTTCCAATCCAGAGATGTGAGAGATGTTCAAAGAAAATAAAGAACGTTTAATACACATACAAATTCCCATACGGCCGAACGGATAACGGGACAAGCTTCGTGAACTTCCCGCCCATCACTTCATTGAAATCGAACCCGAAATACTCGCAGTACTCCTTAAGGAAAGTACCAATGAGCTTCAAATCCTCTTCATTCAATTCAAGGCAGTTCACTTCTTTTCCAAGGTGATACGGGTCAACCTTTCCACGGATATATATCACTCCGCCGTGCATTCCCGTTCCCACATAATCACCCGCGATCGGATCCTTCCCGTTCAGGCCAAGAAGGATCAATATCCCGCCTGCCATATATTCCCCGAAAAAGTCACCTGCTGTACCGCCTGTCACGATTACCGGCACCTGTTTCTTATACTCCTTCATGTGTATCCCGACGCGGTATCCTGCATCTCCTTTGATGTACAGCTTCCCGCCGCGCATGCCGTAACCTATGATATCGCCCACATTGCCATGTACGATTATCTCGCCGGCATTCATGGTGTTCGCGATGCCGTCCTGGGCGTTCGCGTTGACTATGATCTTCGGACCGTTCATGAAAGCACCCAGGTCGTTCCCCGGTGTGCCGTTGATGGTGATCCTAACGGTTTCGTTCAATCCATCCCCGATATACCTCTGCCCGCCCACGTTATCTAGCTCGAACTCCTTTTCGCCTGCTGCAACCGCATCGCGGATAATTTTGTTTAACGGCCTGTAATGCATGCCTTTTGCATCGATTCTCATAAAGCGTCACGTCCCTCAATGCCACATGTTTCAGCATTAATCAAATCATCAAAAAGTAACCGCGGTTGAACTTGGATAAGGGTGGATACAAGAACAAATCTGCGTTCATCTGCGTTTATCTGCGGTTCCTTCTCATTAAAATTCTTCATACAAATCACTGTCCTATCCCGGCATGCTTGATCCCGAGTATGTCCAGCGTCTCCTGGTTAAGACCCACGCCACGCAGCCGCTCCCTGCTTCCCCGCAGCGATTCGATGGCATTAATGCCAAGTGAGCCCAGCACTTCCTGTATCTCATGACCCCATGCGGTAAGAAGATTGCAAAGCCTGTCAGCCGAAAGTTCAGGATTCAGGCGGCGCACAAGCTCAGGTTTCTGGGTTGCTATTCCCCATGCGCAATTGCCGGTGTAGCACTTCTGGCATACGCGGCAGCCCATGGCTATGAGAGAGGCCGTTCCTATAACGCAGGCGTCTGCGCCCAGCGCTATGGCTTTTACGACATCGGCGCTCTGCCTGATACTTCCGCCTACGAGTATGGATGCCCTGTTCCTTATCCCTTCCTGCCTGAGCCGGTCATCCACGGCGGCAAGTGCGAGTTCAATGGGAATCCCAACATGGTCCCTGATTATCATGGGCGCTGCTCCTGTTCCTCCGCGGAACCCATCTATCATCACTATATCCGCGCCGGCGCGAACGATCCCGCTTGCGATGGCTGCGACGTTATGCACCGCCGCTATCTTGACAGATACAGGTTTCCTGTAATCCGTTGCTTCTTTTATCGCATATATGAGCTGCGATAGGTCTTCGATAGAATATATATCGTGATGGGGGGCGGGTGATAATGCATCCGTGCCCACGGGTATCATGCGCGTCTTTGAGATATCCTCGCCTACTTTTTCACCTGGCAGGTGTCCGCCAATACCCGGCTTTGCGCCCTGCCCTATCTTGATCTCTACCACAGCGCTGTTGTTCAGGTACTTGCTTGTCACTCCGAACCTTCCCGATGCGACCTGCACAATGATCCTGTCCGTATAGGATGCAAGGTCCTCATGCAGACCGCCTTCGCCCGTATTCATCAGGGTTCCCATGCGCTTCGCTGCCATTGCCAGGGCTTTGTGTGCATTCAGGCTTATCGCGCCATAGGACATTGCAGCGAACACTATGGGTATATCCAGCTTCACCTGGGGCGCAAGCTCTGTTTTCAGGCTGATATTGTCATTCTCTCCCTCAAATTCGATAGCCTCGGGTTTTGCGCCCAGGTATGTCCGAAGCTCCATTGGCTCCCGCAGGGGATCGATGGAGGGATTTGTCACCTGGCATGCATCTATCAGCATGTGGTCCCAGTATATGGGATATGGCTTCGGGTTTCCCATGCCTGTAAGAATGATGCCGCCGCTTTCGGCCTGTTTCAGGATATTCTTCCTGATCTCTGGTGTCCAGTTATACCCGTCCTTGTAATCAAGCGGGTTCTCTGTGATGGTGATCGCGCTCTCAGGGCAGAACGTGGCGCACCTGTGGCATGCAACGCACTGCCTGTGGTTAGGTGTGACCTTATCCTTGAATTCGATAGCACCGAAGCTGCAATTGATCACGCAGCGCTTGCATCGCCTGCACCTTTCATGGTCAACGTTCACTATGAATTCCGCAGGAAGTTGTGATTCCATTATTCCACCTCTTCATTCAGGTTACCCACTACGGCAGTCCCTGCTTTCGGGCTCCACACTTCATCAAGGTCCGGCGATATCTCCCTGATTGCCGATTCTTCGGATGCCATGTACAGCATATCATCCTTGCGGGCTGCTGTCATGGGACGGAGCTTTATCCTGTCGTTCAAACCTATCATTCCCCTGTTGTGCCCTATGATAATGCTGAACGGGCCATTTAGAAGCGTACTTCCATACACCTGCCTTATCAGGGTGGCTATTTTCTTTTTTTCAGGTTCCATTCTGTCTATATCCTTCCAGAAAGGAGAGGCAAGTGCCATTACGGCCCAGGATGGCTGGAGCTTATGCCTTCTGACGAGAAGATCAAACAAATATGCAATAACCTCAGTATCCGTCCGGAGTTCAAGTTTGTACCCGAACATTTCAAGGTACCGCTTGTTTATTCCATACGAAGATATCTCGCCGTTGTGCACCACGGACCAGTCAAGAAGTGTAAATGGATGGGCGCCGCCCCACCAGCCCGGTGTGTTCGTGGGGAATCTTCCGTGTGCTGTCCAGATGTATGCGCTGTAATCCTCTAATTTATAGAACCTGCCTATGTCTTCTGGGTACCCGACGCCTTTGAATGCGCCCATGTTCTTGCCGCTTGAGGCAACAAAAGCTCCCTCGACATCTGAATTAATTTTCATCACGGTTTTCATGACATAATCCCGCTCGGAGAGAAATTCGAGTTTATTTTCAGGGACTTCAAGGAAATATCTCCAGAGCATGGGAGGATTCGATACTCCGTTCTCCCTTTGTGTGGGTATGGCTTCATCCTTGTCCACATTGAAAACATCCTTGAAGAACTCTTCCGTGGCCTCTTTTGCTTCAATATTATCATACATCATGTGAAAAGCATACATGTCTTTTCGTTTCGGATAAATACCATAGGCAGCAAAGCCTCCTCCAAGCCCGTTTGAGCGGTCATGCATGCAGGCGATGGATCTGATTACCACCCTGCCGTCAATGCGTCTGCCCTGCTCACTCATCATTCCGGAAATCGCACATCCGGATGGTATTCTTTGATGAACCCGTCCAGATGGATTGGTTATCTCCGGATTCATCACATCATGCTTCATTTTCTTCTCCTTGTTGTATTATTAGCAATAATTTTTTTAATTCCTCTCCCCCGCTCTTTGGGGGCTCGGGAAGTTTCAGTTTCTTTCGCACGGATGTCGGTTCGCCCAATCTCCCTTCTTTCTTGAACATCTCTATGCTGGCAGCAAAGCCCTTGGGTTCTTTTCCTCTTTCAAGGGCAATATGTTTCAGCTTATCAAATATCTTGTTCATGCCCATTTTCTGCGGGCAGAGTTCATAACAGGTATAACAATCAACACACCGCCATATATTGTGGGATTCTATTACTGCCTCAAGCTCGCCTGAGAGCAGCCTCCCTATTATTTCATTGGGATTGAATTCAGGATTTATCTTAACAACGGGGCAGTCATTAACACATGCTCCGCACTCGTAACATTTCCTGAGAGCCGGCAGGTCAAAAACCTCTCGCAGAGTCTTGAGATAATTGTACTTCGAATCCCACTTCGACAGGAATTCCGCTGCATCTATCCTGTGCATATCCATTCCAAGCTCTTCTGTTGTGAAACCCATGGCGAGACCCAGTAGTTCGGGATAATATATGATTGGAAGATTCAGCTTTTCACCGCTTTTTTGCATGAGATACTGGCGCGAGTCGAATTGCATAAAACATGACGGGCAGGTGAGCGATATTGCATCGGCCTTTTTAGTGACCTCAAGCAGCTTCATGCGTGCCAGGGCCGTGGCTTCATCAGGCTCATCCGCGGTGTTCAGGTTGCCGCCGCAGCAGAGCATCTTTGTCTCATAGTCGATGCTTTTTGCCCCGAGAGCTTCTATCAGTGCATCGAATTTTTTGGGTTTATTTGGGTCATCGAAAAATATTGATGAACTTGGACGCAGCATGTGGCATCCCGGATGGGCTGCTATTTTCATGCCGTCAAAGGGCTTGATAATCTGCTGCTTTATCTTGGGTATCCCGATCTCATCATGCAGCACTTCGACCAGGTGCTTTACTTCAATGGTTCCCCTGTATTCAAGACCGGCTGATGAAAGTATATTGTTCACCTGCTCCCGAAGATGCAGATCTATCCGAAGTTCAACCTCGACCGATTTTAATGTACTGTAACATCCGTTGCAGGGTACCAGAAGATTATGCCCTGTATTCTCCGCCAGAGCGAGGTTCCTCGCCGCCGTTACATACCAGGCAAGATCGCCTATGGGTTTGATGATGCTTTTTGTAGGGCAGCATGTTGCACCTGGAAGGTCATGGAGAACGCATCCAAGCTTTGACAAAACCAGCCTCGTTGATTTTTCCATGAAAGGAAAACGCGCCGGGATGATGCAGCCTAAGAACAAAGTATATTCAGACATTTTTTCTCTCGTTGGGGAAGCTGACCATAGTTGTGATAGTATATAAATCTAACTCAGCAACAGGCAAGATGCTGCCGGTCAACTTTATAAATAAAGATATGTGTATTACACAATGGGAATCAGCAATTTAAGAAAATTATCGAACCAATGAAAGCAGTCTCAAAGACGCTATCCGTGATAATATGTCGGCTCTTCTTTTTTCTTCTGAGCCTGCTGGAAGTTGATGACAGGAACGGGCATTGAGGGTGGAAGTCCCAGGGCTTTTGACAGCATTAATGCAAGGGGAGCAAGGTTCGCCACCATGGTATTTGCTATCTCGTTCTGGATATCCCCAGGTGCATTCCCGGAATCCCATTTTTCTTTTAAACCCTTGAGGTCTTCTTCGCTGTAATAATCAGATGAACCCTCAAATCTTATATGCCCTATATTGGGGCTCAGGTAATTGATGGCGAATGTATACTCAATCCTCAGTACGGATTTATCTCCGAAAGGGGTATGCTCCGACGCCAATGAAGGATTTTTGAGATTTACATCGTAATTTATATTGATATTCTTATATTTTCGAATATCCTCAGTGCTCGAAAAGACTTTGGATTCAACATGAGTAAGCTGAAAATTTAAAATCATTGTTTTCCCAGGTTCATAATACCTTTAGTGATATTAAAATTATTCCCTCACTTACAACAACGCATCGATCTCTTTAAAATCAACCCTTGCAGTCGAATCAAGCGACAGCGGAGTTATGGAAATATGCCCTTTTTTCATTACAGCCTTGACGTCTGTCCCCTCCTCGGCATCCCGGATCAATTCCCCGTTTATCCAATAATATGGCCTGCCCCTTGGATCAAATCGCTCCTCTACTCCTGTAACGAATATCTTCCTCGCAAGCCTGGTTATCTCGATCTCGGTATCCATTGTGGCGTGTCTGGGTATATTGATATTCAGCAGGTCAACCCCGGCAGGAAGCCCTTTATCCATCACATTTCCAGCGATCTTGTTAACTATCTTTATTCCCACATCGAAATCATAAATATAACCCCGGTGGTCATCGAACTTATCTCCTTCATCCAGAACCTGTATGGATGCAGCGAGTGCTGGAATGCCGTAGCTCGCGGCTTCAAGTGCGGCGCCGATCGTCCCGCTTGTAGTAACCGTGTCAGTGCTTATGTTCTCACCTACGTTGAAGCCGGAAAGCACAAGGTCGGGATGCTGTTTCATTATGGAGAACAATCCCAGGATGACCGAATCCGTTGGAGTCCCTGCCACTGCATACGCCCTGAAGCCATTTACGTTCGCAAGCGATACGCGTAATGGTTCGAAGATTGATATGCCTCTTCCCACGCCGCTTTTTTGCGTGGATGGCGCCACGACCGTAACTTCTCCCAGATCGCGCACACTTTCGTAAGCCGCTTTGAGTCCTGTGGAATACACTCCGTCATCGTTAGTCAAAAGGATCTTTTTCATTGATACCAGATACGCTCCGGTTAAAATAAATCTGTGGTTTTGTGAGGTAGGTTTTAATATTAGATACGACAAAATTAAAATTGGAGGTAGTTAGTTATGGCAGATCAATGGGATGATTTCAGAAGATTCGAAGAAATGATGAACCGGATGTTTGAGGATTTCTGGGGAAGACCCAGCAGGCGGCTCATGCTTCCTTCGGGTGAAAAAGGCGAGATTGTGCCGGCTGAATCCAGGCAGCCCTTCATCGATGTCATGGAAACCGACAAGGAAATTGTTGCAACGGCCGAAATGCCGGGGCTTGAAAAACAGGACATAAAGATCAACCTTACCGAGGACAGGCTTGAGATATCCGCAGAGACACAGCATGAAGAGAAAAAGGAGGAAAAGGGGTATGTTTACAGGGAAAGGCGCAGCGGAAGTTATTACCGTGCAATATCCCTTCCGTCGCCTGTGGATACCGATAATTCCAAAGCTTCATACAAGAACGGGGTTCTTGAAATAAAGATGCCCAAGACCGAGATAAAGAAGATGAAACCTCTGAAGATTGAGTGAACAATACTCAATCCTTTCCCTTTTTGAAAAATCAATTCAAATATTCGACAATGGAGCCCTAGATTTTCGAAAACAGGATCTCATCCCTTTTCACATCCACTTTCACGGCATCCCCCTCCGCGAACTCCTTATTGAGTATCTTCAGTGCAAGCGGATCAAGGATCCTGTGCTGGATGGTACGTTTTATAGGTCTTGCCCCATAGAGCGGGTCGTAACCTGCCTTTGCTATGAAATCCCTGGCTTTTTCGCTAAGAGAAATGGTGATCTTCCTTTCAGAAAGACGCTTGCTTAATATCCTGAACTGGATATCCACGATCTTCGTGATCTGCGGGAGCTTTAATGAATTGAAAATAATTATCTCATCCAGGCGATTCAGGAACTCGGGTTTGAACTGCCGGTGAACCATCTCCATCACTTTCTCCCTCATTTCATCCTCCTTGTCCCCGAGTTCGAATATCCACTGGCTACCGATGTTGGATGTCATGATGATAACAGTGTTCTTGAAATCAACCGTGCGCCCGTGTCCGTCCGTAAGCCTGCCGTCGTCCAGTATCTGGAGTAACAGGTTGAACACATCGGGATGCGCCTTCTCGATCTCATCGAAAAGAATGACGGCGTACGGACGCCGTCTCACAGCCTCAGTTAGCTGGCCGCCCTCTTCATAACCCACATAGCCAGGTGGAGCGCCTATGAGCCTTGCAACAGTGTGCTTTTCCATGTACTCGCTCATATCCAGCCGGATCATGGCAGCCTCGTCATCGAACAGGAACTCCGCAAGCGCGCGCCCAAGTTCAGTCTTGCCCACGCCCGTGGGGCCCAGGAACATGAACGAGCCTATTGGCCGCTTGGGGTCCGATATGCCTGCGCGGCCTCTCCTGACAGCGTTAGCCACAGCAATGACGGCTTCATCCTGCCCCACCACCCGCTGCTTTATTCGTTCCTCCATGTGGACCAGTTTCTGCATCTCACCCTCGAGCATCCTGCTCACAGGTATGTGCGTCCATCGTGAGACGACCTCGGCGATATCCTCTTCATCCACTTCTTCCTTGAGCATCTTCTGGTCTTTCTGGAGCTCTACGAGTTTCCTGTTTTCCTCCTCAAGCTGTTTTTGCAGGTTTATCAGAACGCCATAGCGAAGCTCGGATGCCTTCTCAAGATTGCCCTCAAGTTCCGCTTTTTCAGAATCCATGCGCGTTCTCTCGATATCCTCCTTTATCTTCCTTATTTTCTGGATGGAATCTTTCTCAAGCTGCCAGTGGGCTTTCATCTGGCTGCTTCTCTCTTTCAGGTCTGAGAGCTCTTTATCTATCTTTTCGAGGCGTTCCTTTGAATATTCGTCTTTTTCCTTCTTCACCGCCTGGCGCTCTATCTCAAGCTGTCTTATCTTCCTCTCGATGTCATCGAGTTCTGCAGGCATGCTGTCTATCTCTATCCGGAGCTTCGATGCAGCCTCATCGATAAGATCGATGGCCTTATCGGGCAGGAACCTGTCTGTAATGTAGCGTTGGGACAGGATTGCGGCTGCGATGAGCGCGGCATCCTGTATCCGCACGCCGTGATGCACTTCGTATTTTTCCTTGAGCCCACGCAGGATGGATATCGTTTCATCGACAGTGGGTTCTCCCACAAGTATTGGCTGGAACCGCCTCTCAAGCGCAGCATCCTTTTCGATGTATTTTCGGTATTCATTCAGCGTGGTTGCACCAATGCAGCGCAGTTCCCCTCTGGCAAGGGCGGGCTTGAGTAAGTTGGAGGCGTCGATAGCACCTTCCGCCGCTCCAGCGCCCACTACGGTGTGTAGCTCATCTATGAAAAGAATGACCTTGCCTTCCGAATCTTGAACCTCTTTTATCACGGCCTTCAGGCGCTCCTCGAACTCACCCCTGAACTTGGTGCCGGCCACAAGCGCGCCCAAATCGAGGGCAACCACTCTTTTGTCCTTGATATTCTCAGGAACATCTCCAGCAAATATCCGGAGCGCCAAGCCTTCGGCTATTGCGGTTTTCCCGACCCCCGGTTCCCCGATGAGCACAGGGTTGTTCTTTGTCCTTCTCGAGAGCACCTGGAGCACCCTGCGTATCTCGTTGTCACGCCCTATCACAGGGTCAAGCTTGCCGCGCGCAGCCATGTCTGTGAGGTCGCGACCATATTTTTTGAGCGCCTCGTATTTCTCTTCAGGGTTCTGGTCAGTAACCCGGGATGAACCTCTTACTTCCTTCAGGGCTTTCATGAGAGCGTCCTTTGATACTCCGTTCTCTTTCAGTATGCGCGCCGAAATACCATTTTTCTCATTAGCAATTGCAAGCAGGAGATGTTCAGTGCTCAGGTATTCATCGCGAAGGTTCTTCATTTCATTAAAAGCGGCTTCTGCGACATTATTCAATCTTGTTGACATGTATATCTGACCGGCGCCTGCGCCTTCCACACGCGGGAGCTTATCGATTTCGTCTTCAAGCTGGGAGGTTATCCCTGCAACATTAGCACCGAGTTTTTGCAGAAGTTGCAGTGTCAAGCCCTCTTTCTGGTTGATGAGCGCAAGTAAAAGGTGCTCAACATCAAGCTGCTGCTGGCCTCTTTCAAGGGCTATATTCTGTGCGTCCTGGAATGCTTCCTGGGCTTTGATGGTGAATCTGTCGAATCGAATGGGCATGTGAATCTCTTATGGATAATTGGCGGTTTGGGATTAAAAGGTTGCTTTTCTATCCTAATTTATATCCTGCCCGCATCCTCTCCACCTCGCCCCCTTGCCTGAGCAATGCCCGGCGCGCCTGCCAGCAGATTAGAATCATGCGTAATGTAATGGAGTAACTATTTTATATTGTCTAAATCATTTACAATATTATAATTCAGGTGCAAGAAATGGAAGATTCTATACAGACTCTCAAAAGCCGCATAGATACCCTGGAAACAGAGCTGAACGCTATGCGCAGGATGCTTGGTGCAAAAATGGAGAAAAAAAACCCAAAAGCATGGGACAGGCTGCATGCTGTTGGCAGGGAAATAACCAGAGAATGGAAAAGCAAAAAACCGAGTTGGCAGCTAATATCTGAAGCAAGAAGATAATATGTACTAGATGCCAGTGTCTTTATAAACTCTGAGATAGAAAGCGAACAATTTCATGAGTACAGCGCGAGGCTCATGCAAAACATCAGAAAGCGGGGAATTACAGTCATAGTTCCGGAAATTGTCTTGCCTGAGATATCTTCTGCAATAGCAAGGGGTACAGATGACCCAGAAAAGGCGCTGGAGTTTGTAAAAGAGCTAAAACAAATCCCGAACATTGTATTTGTTCCCATAGATCGGGAGCTTGCCGACGAATCTTCAAGACTTGCGGCAGAGTACAGGCTTAGAGGATGCGATGCAATCTATGTAGCTGTTGCTTTTATATTCAGTGCAAAATTAATCAGCCTCGACAAACAGCAGACCGATAGGGCAAAGGAATGTATCGAGGTAGCAACGCCGCAGGAAGAACTTAAGAATCTTTGAGGCTGCATGTTTTGGAAATTGTCTCTGGAGTGCCGCTCGATAAAATACGAAGAGTCCGCGAATATCATTTAAGTCCCTTCTGGACCTGCTTTTTGGACTCGACACCATCTCCTTGTGCTTTTGCCAGCCCGATTATATCTTTCAACGTCCTTTTTTTCCTTGGCTGCACCAGTATCCCTTCATTTTCTTCTATGAAAAGCATGTCTCCCTCATCATCTTTTTATGCCAGGAGCTGCATCCCGGGAAGCTTTAACCTAAAATCTCGTTCTCGTGCCCCTGAATATCTGTATTCTAAGGATGCGCTTAATAAATTCAATGGCTTTATCCAGCCTCAGCCTGAACCTGATAAATGGAACCACCCTGTCCCTGAGAAATGAACTTCCCCTGCTCTCGAAATATCTTATGTAAAGATATGCTAACAAGAATGGAAGGATGAAAACAAGGAACCATTTCACTATATCCTCGCCAGTTACGGGGGAGCTGAAAAATTCCGGATATGCCTTTTTGAACGTATCCACGTCGAACATAGTTAATAATTATGTTACAAACCTATAAATAATATTGCAGGAAAGCATAAACCCATGAAAATAATGGTCGCCGAGTACGCTATTGGAGCAGGAGTTCCTGAATTCATGCTCGAAGGGCGTGCCATGCTCGGAGTGCTTGCCGGGAGCTTTGCCTCCTGCGGGCATGAAGTGATCTATCCGACAGCGGGTGTGCGACTTGATGTAGGGAAAGCCATCCAGGCAGAAAGATTTGAGGAGGCGATCGAGACAATATCCAGAGATTGCGATGCTGCCCTGGTAATCGCTCCCGATGAACTCCTCGGCCACCTTACGGAGATCGTGGAGGAGAACTCGGTGAACCTGGGCTGCCCTTCAGACTCTGTACGCCTCTGCGCAGATAAGCTTGAATGCACCAATGCGCTCCTGTCTGAAAATATACCCGTACCTGAAACGCTGGGCTTCGGTGACTATAGCGGGGATTACGTGATCAAGCCAAGGTTCGGCTGCGCTTCCGAGGGAATCCATAGGAGCCGCGAAGGTACTTTGAAAGAAGGTGACATAGCTACCGGCTTTATTGAGGGAGAACACCTGAGCGTGAGCCTGATTTGCGGAAAAACGCTGCTTCCCCTGACTGTCAACAAACAGTTGATCGAGATCAACCACAAAATATCATATAAAGGCGGGATAGTACCCTATTATTGCAGCCGGAACGGGGAGATCATTGAGGTTGCAAAAAAGACTGTAAAAACCCTGGGATGCCGTGGGTATGCAGGCGTTGATATAGTGCTTGCCGACAGACCATATGTGGTGGATGTAAATCCCAGACCCACGACTTCCATCCTGGGTATAGCAAAGGTGCTGGATGCCCAAATTGCAGACCTGATCCTGAGAGCAAGGTTTGGCGAACTTCCCGCATCTGTAAAGGTGAAAGGAAGTTTTTCCTTCAAAAAAGATGATCTAGCCGTTCTTTATTGAAATCCCAAGATAAAAAGCTCCGAGGATCGTGTTAAACCAGTATGACGCCAGCCTGTAAAGCATCGTAGCGAGTATGGCGATCTCCACAGGCACGCCTCCGAAAATAAAAAGGCCGGCCATGGTCCCGTCCACAATGCCAAGACCTCCCGGAAGGAATAAAGGAAGCCAGCCGCTGATCATGGAAATCGTATATGTGATTATAAGCACACTGGCATGGATATTTGCGTCCGGGATGGAAAGAAATACAGCGTATATCGCCAGAATATCGAAGACCCAGCCAAGATAAGAGAACACTATGGCTTTTCTGACACCGGTTTTATTGTGACCTATGTTCTGTAGTCCGCCGTGGAAAGAATTGATCGATTCCTCCACTGCATCGGTGTATGCTCTGTGGTCAAAACCTTTTTTCACCAGTCCGATGAAAGGAGCAAAAAACCGGATCGTTGAATGAACAAATGATGAAAGTTTATCTTTCCTGGTATAGAAATAAATTAGAAGAGCGAGCAATCCAAATCCGGCACCGAGAGAAAATACAAGCCCTGCGATCTCCCAGGTCCCGAGTTTAAGTTCTGGTTTGGAAAACAGAAGTCCGATACCCACGATTCCGATCGTCAGAAAAGGGAACATGTTGATCATCCTCTGTGAAACAACACTCGCAAAACATTCGGCTTTGCTTGTACCCGTCTCTTTTCCAAGAAGCATAGCCTTTACAGGTTCACCTCCCGTCCCGAAGGAAGGGGTGATATTATTGATGAACGTGCCTGCCATATAGAACTTGAATAATCTGTAAAAACTGATGTTTGCAGTGGTAAGAAATCGCCATGTCATCGTGAACATTATAAGATTCAGCAGATTAAAAACAACCACAAGAAGAACAAGCGGTTTGTTGACATTGCTTATCAGAGACAAAAGCCTTTGAAAACCTATCTCATTTGCGAACACAGCAAAAACTATTGCGCCGATCAATGCAACGAACAGGATGTTCCTCGATTTGAACCGTTCCATAAAACCGTCCGATACTTGACTTCACAATTAATAAGATTGCTGGTATGACGCAGTCAAATGATTTAAATATCTAAAAGTTATATCGAATATGCCTTTAAAGATCTAACTTTGGAGGCAGAGGGTATAATATGTCAAACATGAGCGAAGATGCATTATTCAAAGCATTATTGAAAAATAAACCTCCAGTACAGGCAGCGCCGAAGCCGCAGGTACGAAAAGAGCCAGTAAAACCCGTCCCTCCTGCACCGCCAGTTGAAACCTACGAAGAAAAGCCAGTTGTTGAAGTAAGACATGAGATAGCGCCATTACAGGCAGATGCTGTGGCAGAATCAATTAAAAACCTGACAGCGAATGTCAATATGATATATGGGTTGATGAAGACCGTAATAGTTCCTGTGCTGGTTTTGATCCTTATAGTCGGGATCGGGATTCTTATCAAAAGATAAATTTGATCTGGCATCTCTTCATTTTCTGTTCTGATTTTTGTCACAGGTCAGTCATGAAAAGACATTATCAGGCGTATCCTGCTGTGTAACAGGTGAATTATTTAACGAACGAAGGATACATTTAAAATATTCCGGGGGTTACCACGTATGATAAAATTAAAACGGATTTATGACGAGCCCTCAAAAGATGATGGGCAGAGAATACTGGTCGAGAGGCTCTGGCCGCGTGGGTTCACAAAGGAGAGGGCAGCTGTGGATTTGTGGTTGAAAGAAGTGGCTCCAAGCACTGAATTAAGAAAATGGTTTGGCCATGAACCCGAGAAATGGGAAGAGTTCCGTGATCGCTACTGGAAAGAACTTGAAAATAAAATAGACCTGGTACACCTTCTGAAACAGAAAAGCAATGAAGGAATAGTTACGTTTGTTTACGCTGCAAAGGATGAGAAATACAATGCCGCAGTCGCCCTGAAAACATTCCTGGAAAGCCGCTGAAATTCCCCAATAATATTACAATATCACCCGTACACCCACTATAGTTGCCTGAGTGAGAGCAAGAGATATCCTTTCGTTCGCAGGCGCTATGAGGCTTGAAAGAAAAGGTGTTACTGCTGCTAATGTTCGCCTATCATCGGTGATTAAGCGATTAAGGTTATTATTATTTATCGGAGCAATCAAACTTATAAGTTAACAAATATAAATAGATTTATTGAACAAGATGGATTATAAGAGGAGGCTTTGAGCGTGAATTTTGATCCGCGGAGACTTACGAAAAAGCAGATTCTTTTGATACTGGTTTTCGTAATCGAAGGCGCTGTTGCCTTTGGTCTATGGTCTGTGTATTCCGCACCCGGAGTTCATGAAAACGAGACGCAGCTTGAAAAAACCCAATATAAATATGTGTATAAACCTAGTGTGAGCATTGGGTGCAGCAGGGTTGAATGGAAGGATGCAGAGATTCATCTTTCAGCTTCCACTAACATGAGGTCTCCGTCGTACCAGTGGTTATCAGATAATAAAACACTGGGGACAGAGCGGAATCTTGTTTATACCTTTAAAACTGGAGAGAATTCACTCATTTTGAAAGCTGCATCGGGTAACGATTCCGCGCAGGATGAGATTGAGATTATCATTGTGGATTCAACGGATGGGATTTCGGCAGAGAACGTGGCTGGAAGCATGATTAATGAACGCGTTTTCCTGACAAAGTTCAAAGATGCAGTATATTATGTAGACGGGGTTTCAGTTATCCTCGATGAAAAGGACATGGGAAGCATTCCGGAATGCAGAAAGCTGACCGTTTCCGGTCTTTATGCAGGGGCGCATACGTGGAAAGCCATGTTTCGAGGTAAAGATATCGGTAGCGGGAGTTTCAGCCTGGAGTCACTGGCAAAACTAAAAATAACAAGGGTCGATATTGCTGGAAGCTATCGTGCCGGTGATACGGTGGATGGAAAGATATTCCTTCAGAACGCGGGCACGGTTCCTGTAAAAGATTATGCCATCAAGACACTTGTGGTGAACCATAATTTCGAATGGATGGGCGATATTTCGAAAAAAGAGTTTACCGATACTTTTGATTATGAACTTAAGCCCGGAGATTCTGTTCAGATACCTGTGCAAGTGAAAATACCTGAAAAAGTTAGCGGTATAAGGCCGGTGGGGGATTACTCGATAACTATTCAGCTTTTAATGAACAATCAAGTTGAAGAGACGCAGCTGGTAAAAACAGTTGTAGTTTGAATTGGGCCGGTAACCTGACGTTTATTTTGGAATATAGAAGATAATTTTATATATCTCATCATTCTAATAATGGTAATATAATGTTGAAAGTGTCTGGAGTAAAGGCAACCAGCATGAGAAATGGGTCATAGATAATGGGATTTACACACCAGAATTCCCGATTTAAGAAAAACTGGGAAATTTAGAGGCTACAATGGCGGTACAAAAACAGATACTTGTGGTTGAGGATGAGATCATCGTAGCTGAGGATATTCGGAAAAGACTGGAGAATATGGGTTATACAGTTCC
This sequence comes from Candidatus Methanoperedens sp., assembly GCA_027460535.1. Taxonomy (NCBI): domain Archaea; kingdom Methanobacteriati; phylum Methanobacteriota; class Methanomicrobia; order Methanosarcinales; family Candidatus Methanoperedentaceae; genus Candidatus Methanoperedens; species Candidatus Methanoperedens sp. The sequence continues at coordinate 125,782 of JAPZAR010000007.1, read as the reverse complement.
AGTCGTGGTATCTTCGGGAATAGAGGCTATCATGAAAGCCGGAGAGAATAATCCCGATCTGGTGCTGATGGACATTATGCTTCGTGGCGAAATGGATGGCATCGAGGCTGCGGAGAAAATACGTTGTGATTTCGATATCCCGGTTATTTATCTCACAGCCTATGCGGATGAAAAAACACTGGAACGTGCGAGAATCACGGAGCCTTATGGGTATATAATAAAACCTTTCAACCAGAGGGAATTGCAGGTCAATCTTGAGATAGCCATCTACAAACATATTATGGAGGGAAGGTTGAAAGAAAGCGAACAATGGCTTGCGGCAGCACTTAAAAGTATAGGGGATGGAGTGATTGCTACGGATCCGGGCGGAATGGTCAAATTCATGAACCCAATCGCAGAAGCGCTGACTGGCTGGAAGCAGGAAGATGCTATGGGAAAGCCCCTGACAACGGTGTTCAATATTGTGAGCGAAGAAAAAGGCAAAAAGGTCGAAGATCCTGTAGCAAAGGTAATAAGAGAAGGGATATTCTATGGCCTGGTTGACAATACTTTTTTGAAATCAAAGGGAGGGACTGAAATACCGATTGATATAATTGGTACCCCTATCAAAAACAGGAAGGATAACATGGTTGGCATAATTGTGACATTCTGCGATATTATTGAGCGCAAGAGGGTTGAGGAGGAACTGAAAAGGGCTGCTGTAAAATCAAATTCTTAAATGTGAATTTCGATTATTGAAAGACTTCACAACCCCATTCTTCTCGCAATCTCTCCTACTCCGCGCAACGCCGTCGAATCCGGTGGTAATTCAGCCAGAGGTCTTCCCTCAAGATCGAAGTTGGCAAGAACCTCATCAAAAGGCACAACTCCTACAAGATCCATCTTCAGCTCTTTTGCATATTCCTCGATCCTTGCGCGATTCTCTGGTGTTACCTTGTTCGCTATCACATGCATTTTTTTGATATTGAGGTTCAGAGACCCGGCAAGCTCTCTTATCCTCTCCGCTGTCTGCAAACCCCGGCGCGAGCCGTCCGTGACCACGAGGAGTTCGTCCACGTCGCGGATGATCCTGCGCGAGAGATGCTCGAGTCCTGCCGCTGTGTCTATTATGGTAAGGTCGTAGTTCTTCAATATCCTGTCCATTATCCCGCGCAGGAGATTGTTCGCAAAGCAATAGCATCCTGAGCCCTCCGGACGCCCCATAACCAGAATATCATAGTGAGGCATCTCGGTCAGGACCTCGTATATCTTTGATTCCAGCACCCGCTCTTTATTGGTGTCAGGCGGCATCCTGTCACGCTCCTGCAGCATGAACTCCCGCATGTCCCCAATGGTCTTATCGACCTTGACGCCGAGTACGTCGGGGAGGTTGGAATCAGGGTCAGCATCGATGGCAAGCAGCGTCTTATTGCCTGACGATAGACACTTTATCAGCATTCCTGCCACCGCGGTTTTTCCTGTCCCGCCCTTACCAGTTATTGCAATTATTTTCATACTTGTGTCCTTTTGAAAATGTCACATTTTTAAAATGTATGTTCAAAATATCACAGGTCCTCTGCTTCATGAGTTCCTGCTATATTGAAAACCACAATGCACACAGAGCAAAATCAACGATTCAGAACGACCTTCAGACATTTAATGGTCGAATAAATTCGTTGTCAGGATTTTCATGACTCATTTTTCCTTGCTTTTGAACACAATGCGGTCTATTGATATCTTGGCGTTCTTGAAAGTGAGTTTAACACCCTCACCTCCACCGAAATGCGGCATGGCAGGCATTCCTGATGGCATTGTCATCGCAGGCGCAGACCATGCAGGCGCGGCTGTAGCAGAAACCTCCGAAGACGCAGCCTCGGCAGCAGCCTCTTCCTTTGCCCAGCGCTGGGTTATAGGATGCTGCTTTTTCTCAAGATAGTCCCGGAGAGTCTTCAAGTCCGCTGCATCTTCTTCCGTGGGAACTTTATCAATAAGTTCAGCAGGTATATCTGCTTTTATCTTTTCTTTCAGATTCTTGGGCATCCACACGACACGGTTCCATCCTCCGTCTGCCTGTATGAACTTGGGAGATCGGAAATAATTCACCCCTACTCCCAGGAAGCCGATGATCTGCTTTCCTCCCCCTGTTTGTCCCGCCATGGTCGAGAAAGCAAGACCGTTTGGAGCAGTGCCACTGAAATCTCGGTCAACCCAGGCGATGCCATCCACCTCAGGTATGTAGAAACCTACGACTTCAAAGCATCCGCAGCTCGTGTGCGGGTACTCGAAAAAAGAATGCAGCTTGATGCGGGAAAATTCACCTCCCGATAGCGAGGCAGCTTTTTCATTCACGCCAGAGTATTCGCCACCTGCATTGTCTATGACCTCGCCTTTTTGTATGGCGAACTGGGGGCCTTCGGGGTCAACTTTGGCTGCCGCACGCCCATCGAACCAGTTAATTGCGCCGCACAGGGATATCCTGTCAGGTGTCACGACGCATACATTTGTAGGGGCAAAGCTCTGGCAGAGGGTACAGCCGTAAAAAACATCTACATCCTCGTCATGGAGGCCCTTTGTCCTGGCGTCCCTTGCTTCGTATATCTTCAAGGCTTCATTTCTTTGTCTCTCGACTTCCTCAGGGTCAGTGATGTAAGTAGCTTCTATCTTCTCGATAAAAGGCAGTTCATTCTTAAAAAGCATCATCGTGGCTTTGGCTATCTGTTCAAACGATTTCAGTCCCTTTTTGATTGCGTCCTTGTTTATCCGTACCCAGATATCATAACGCTGGTTCAGGTGCATGTATCCCTGTATATAGTTCTGGAAATCGTGGTTTCGCCTCTCTACTATTGCCTCAAGGTCGGGCTCCACGAGTTTTCCCGCTATTCGGTAGATCATTGCATAGGGATGGCGAGAACCTTCCTGCATCTGAGAGATATCCGGCCCGATGAGTGTAAACTTCCCGTTCTCGAGCTCATCTGATGCTGCCGCCCTCACGAGTTCAAATCCCCGCGATTTGGGACCTGCGAGTTCAACAAACATATCATCTTTTCGTACACGTTCACCCTCGAACATGGGTGAGATTTCAAAGGGAAATTCGTTTGCCATGATTGTCGTCCTGTCTTTTATCAGTCCCCGTATTTAAATACGGGGTACTTGGGTCTTTATCTTTTCGGCAACTCTTTTATGACCTCGTCAAGAGCTGCAATGAACACGTCTTTCTTAAGGTTGCCGAATGACATAAACGCATTCGGATGATAGTATTTATCCAGGGATATGACCTTGATGTCTGAGAAATTCTTAAGTGCCGATATCGCCTGCGATGCGTAATAATACGTAATTCCGAAAAACACCACTAGGTCGTATCCGCCTTTTCCATCCAGTCCGCGCCAATTCGGATCGCACAGGTATGATGCAAGCGCATGCAAGTTCGCATAATGGACATCCAGTCCCTTATCGCCGAGGGATTTGTAGGCATTCCCAATGGCAGCTATCTGTATTCCTGCATGTCCCATGTCCACAACTTTTGCGAGCACATCTTCCTCGTGGATCTGGGAGCCAACTATCAGCAGGGGCCGTTTCGCTCTTGCGAGCATTTTTCCCGATACTGCCGGCATAACAGCTTTTGCCATCTTCGGTCCCGGTATATTCCCCGTATCAAAAGGCACGGCCTGGCGCGTTGTATCGATAATCTTCTCAGGAGGCTTTTCCACCGATTTTATGGAGACTTCTTCAACAGGCTTCTCAACATGCTTTTCAATATGTTTTTCAGCATGCCCCTCAGCAGGTGCCTTGTGCCCTGATGGCTTTACGTGTGTCTTCGCGGTCATTTCTTAACCTCCTTGCAGAGGCGCGGGACATTGGTGGGCTGGAACGAGACATCCACTTTACGAAGTGGTCCTTCAGTAATTTTCTTTTTCTCCCAGTCGATCTTCCATCCTTTCTCCTCAAGCAGTTTCAGGAGCTGTTCTCTCTTAGCCACAGGAAGGTCAGCCTCATTTCGGACATAGATATGCCAGTCATCAGGCATCATTTTCAGGTACTTTTCACTGAGTTCGATATAATGTGTGAGCTTGATGGCTCTTCCCAGGCTGTTATCGCTTGGCCTGAAACAGAGTTTCGCAAGAAGGGGCATGAGCTCATCTTTAGTTTCAGCTGTTATCATCAGGTGCTCAGGTGCAGGTTCGACATTGACAACCGAGCCATCTCTCCCATCCAGTACATTCCAGTTGTCTTTCCTGTAAGGCTTGCCGATAAAAGCGCGCCTGTATTTTGTCCCGTGCGGTCCCACAACCACGGGAATGCCAAGCCTGTTGCAACCTGTTCCGATGGCAAATGCTTTCTGGGAGTACGCGCCCCAGGCTATTCCTACTGCTCCAACCCTGTTGAGCACATAATCCGCGATCTCTTCCCAGTTTCCTTTCGTCTTTCGCCCGGCGAATATTGACGCTACTTTTATAGTGGTGGCAGCTATATGGGCATTTGAGACGCACGAACCTGTGTTCAAGAGATTTCCTTTGATAAACCTTCCAGGGTAGCGCTCATAGAGGGTCTTACCTTCCTTATCCTTGTACATCCCAATGTCCATTGCAGAGCATCCTGAAGAAATTATTATATAACTGCGCTGGATCATTTCTTCAACAACATCGTAAACATCCTTCGTGCCGTCGGGGTAATTTCCGCATCCCACGAAGGCGAGCACTCCTGGTGTGGTGCCGAGCACAAGGTTCCTTCCCTCCTCGCGTATCTCAGGATCGCCTATCTGTCCTCTTCCGATCCTTACCTTGCCTTTTTCTTCTCTTATCACTCGCTGGGCCGCCTTCTCGATGACGTTCAGCACTGGTATGTCAACAGGGCAGCTGTAATCGCATCTTCCGCAGCCCACGCATTTGTCATGGAGCACTTCAAATGGTGAGAGGTCCCCATTAACTGCAGCTGTCATCGCTTCTGCAATTGGAAGGCTCTGCGGGCAATCCCGCGTGCACTGGAGACATTTGGTACATTTTGATACGAGTTTCCTGAATTCTTCGTCATCGGGAAGCGCTGTCAACCCTTTGGCTTTCCTGATCGGTCCTATCTTCATTGCAAGTTTAGGGACAAGTTCCCCGATTTTTTCAAAATCAAGAAGCAGTACACCTGCCTGTTTTCCACTCACCAGGTCATCTATGATGGCATCCACACTGTCATTTGACCTATCAGGTAGTCCGTATGTGATTTTTTCGTTAGTGGCAATTACAGGAATATGAAGTTTCTGTGCTTCCTTCAGTATATCGGCTCTAACGCACTGCTCATCGGTAACCAGTACATCGGGTATTCCCGACCTGATATATTTCAGTTCCTTGCTCATGGAACCAATTATTTTTGAAGCCCTGTTATAACGGGCCATGTCATGAGCAGTACAGCACAATCCCGCTATCTCAATTTTATCGAATTGTCCATTCCGGTCCATATAATCAAGGATGTATGCAGGTGCCGCAATATTATGTCCCACGCATATTACCACCGGTTTTTTAGGGTCAAGGATTCCCATTCCCACTTCTGCCAGAGATGTATTCTCATCAGATTTCGGAAGTCCCATACATGATATCTGGATTATATCCGCCACTTCCATTCCCAGAAGATCAAGCATTCCAGCGTGGAGCGCTTTGGATTCAAAATCACGTGCAGAGCCTTCCTGCCCTGTATTGGCAGCCGCTATGAGCTGCGTCAGCTGCTCCTCCACGTAATCAAGTACCGGAAGGAAATCGCCTATCGTCGTGGGCGCAAGCCCCATTATGGTTTCGGTGAGGGGGGCTTTCAGGTTGCTCGGTCCCACATCTATGGGGTGGTCTTCCCCGTATTTCTTGATCAGGTAATGCAAAAGATGGCGTCCGTGGGCTGTATGGCATGCCGCTCCCATTATACTCGTCATCAGGGCCTGTCTTGCTGACTGTCCTTCTAGGTCGATGCCGCATGCCCCCTCCTTGTTGCCAGTGAGGTCGCATTTTCCGTATGTGCAATAATCGCACATATCGCTCGTGGGAGTGTAAACAGGATTATATCTGTCAAGGATGCGGTAGTCCCAGTTCCTGAGGGCAATAATCTCTGGCCTCGGCGTAGGTCCTTCGGCAACCTGCTCCTGCCCTTCGCTAACCTTTCCAATATTTATCTGGACGTTCTCTAATTCTTCTATTACAAAACTTCCTTTTTTGACTATCATTTATTATCTCCGATGGTTGTGTGTGGTTTGCTGGACTTTCGTACCCTGCTACTTCTCATAATATTATGCTATAACGGTGCTGTTTGAAGTCTTCTTTCACTCCAGTGAGGGTTTAATCCTATTCGCATCAATGTATTTAACGTTTTTGTATTTATCATTATCGTCCATTATATTTTACAACCCAAAGACTTAAGTGAACGCACGCAGAAAATCAACCGGGTAGTTTTATGCAAAAAGCGATTATCGTTGCGGATATGTTACATGATTTCGTAACAGGAAAACTGGGGAGCGTTCGAGCCCGGAAAATCGTGCCAAACATCGCAAATTTATTGAAAAAGGCAAGACAACAGGGCATTCCAATTATATACCTGCGCGATTCCCACACCCCGACAGACAGAGAGATGAAAATCTGGGGAGAACATGCCATGAAAGGTACGGAAGGCTCAGAGATAATACCTGAACTCAGACCTGAAAAAAACGATATTGTGATCGAAAAGAGATGGTATGGCGGTTTTGCGAATACTGATTTACCGGATATCTTGAAAAAAATGGGAATAGATACTGTGATTTTTACGGGCGTGAGTACGGATATCTGCATCCAGAATGATGTTGCTTTAGCTTATTTTTCTGGATACAAAACGATCGTGCCCCCCGATTGTACTGCTTCGATAGATGAAGGTACCCATGAATATGCCCTTAAGTACATGAAAAAGATCTATGACACGGAGATTATAAGTTCGGATAAAGTGCTGTAGATAATGACTTAATGATTGCTGGAATAGACGAGGCTGGAAAAGGGCCGGTACTGGGTCCTATGTGTGTGGCAGGTGTTTTAATGGATGAGAACAAACTTGATGCACTTGCCAAGATAGGAGTGAGGGATTCAAAGCAATTGACACCTGAAAAGAGGGAGAATCTTGAAATCGAGATCAAAAAGCTCGCGCATAGATATTTTATACTTGAGGTCAGCCCAATACAGATAGATGAGCTTCGAAAAATAATGACCATGAATGAAATAATGGTCGCATGCTATGCCAGAATTCTTGATAACCTGAAACCCGATCATGCTTTTGTGGATGCTGCGGATGTAATTGCAGAACGTTTTGGCAAGAATATCAGAAAAAGATATTCCAGAACGATAGAAATCACCTCTGAACACAGGGCAGACGAAAAATACCCGATTGTTTCAGCAGCATCCATAATTGCAAAAGTGCAAAGGGACGCGTTGGTAAAACAAATAGAAAAAACAAGGGGTGTTGAGATAGGAAGCGGGTACCCGTCGGATCCGATAACAATTAAGTTCCTTGAAGAGTGGGTACAGGAACACGGTTCGCTTCCGGATTTTGCCCGAAGTTCATGGGAAACTTCAAAAAGAATAGTTGAGAAATTTGATAAGAATCAGAGAAAATTCTCTGATTTTTGATCCGGATTAGAAATACGGTCCCTGTCCCACCTTTACCACTTTGCTTAATTCAAGTAGTTTCCTTTTTTTCCTCTTTTGCCATCTCTGCATCCATCTTATAATCGTCATACCCCATCCAGGCAACGATCAATCCTATGAATACAAGGAAAAGTCCGATAGTTGCTTTCAACAAGCTAAGAAGCTCAACCCAATATCCAAGATATCCAGAGACTCCTGTATACCAGACAATACCCACGATCAACACAACTATTCCTATCAACATCTTTAATATATTATTCGCTGAGGACATTATATCACCCATGCTTAATTATTTTATTCTATATTAAGTTTTTTTATAGATTACAGGAAACCTTATTATCCCACTTATTAATAATACTATGATGAATGGAACGATTTTGCCGGTTACTATAAAAGGGGTATATTTGATAGAAAAACCCGGAGGACCCATACCACTTGTCCTTCTTGAGGATGACCTCAAAAATATAATGCCGATATACATCGGATTATCTGAAGCGATATCAATAAATGCTGCCATAAATCACGAAATACCGCCAAGACCGATGACACATGACCTCTTTATTTCGCTGCTTGATCGAACAAGCTCGAAGGTCGATGATATATTGATTGATGAATTGAATGAAGGGATTTACTATGCAAGGATGTCTGTTTCGATGGATGGAAAACAGTTTGAACTGGACGCAAGACCGAGTGACTGCATAGCCATAGCACTTCGCTGCGGAGCACCCATTCATGTGAGGGAAGGCATTCTTTCCGAAGCTATGATCAATAAAGAACAGATTGAAGGAATCCTGTCGCTGGACAATTATCTCTCTTGATCTGAAATATTAGTTTCACTCTGCTACCGCAAGTCAAATACAGCCTTGATAGAATTAACGACTATGTCTTTTCAAGAGAAGGGCATCTATACAGTCCATGAATTCACACTGGCAATAAAAAGCATCCTTACAGACGGTAAATTCAATGATGTCTGGCTGCGAGGAGAGGTATCGAATTTTAAGAATCACAGTTCAGGCCATCGCTATTTTACCCTGAAGGACAAAAATAGCTCATTGCAGTGCGTCATGTTCAAATGGCATGGTCAAAACCTGAGGTTCGAACCTCAGCATGGAATGAAGGTGATCGTCCTGGGGGATCTGGACGTATATGAACAGAAAGGTCAGTACCAGTTGAAAGCAAGAGCGATGCGGCCCGATGGTATCGGAGAGCTTTATAAAGCCTATGAAATGTTAAAGAACAAACTGGCGATGGAAGGGCTGTTCTCTCCTGAGCATAAAAAAACTCTGCCTAAATTCCCGAAAAAGATAGGTGTGGCGACATCCCCCACAGGTGCGGTCCTTCATGACATCCTGACCGTTGTAAATCGCCGGTACCCCTTGAACATATTATTTGTGCCTACGATCGTGCAGGGAGAATATGCTGCGCACAGCATCGTTAGATCGATTTCCATGCTGAACAGGACTGATGTGGACGTTATTGTATTGGGAAGGGGGGGTGGTTCGATAGAAGATCTCTGGGCCTTCAATGAGGAAATAGTGGCGAGGGCAATATTCAATTCAAGAATACCCATAATATCGGCCGTGGGGCATGAGACCGATTACACAATTGCCGATTTTGTGGCGGATGCGCGTGCCCCGACGCCATCTGCTGCTGCAGAGATCGTGGTTCCTGACCGGTTGGAGCTGTTCAACACGATTTTCAGACTGAATGAAAGGTTGATCAAATGCCAGAGAAACAATATTGGTGATAAGATATCCCATGTTCTGGAATTAACAAAAAGCGTCGATCCGCATGCATTCCTTGAATGCATTGCAGATCATGAGCAGTGTATCGATAAATTAACCCGGCAACAGATCATAGATATCAAGAGGATACTGGAAATTAAAAAATCCTTATTCAATGCCTATGCCGGTAAACTTGATGCGGTTAGTCCGCTCAATACACTCTCAAGGGGGTACAGCATAACATTGAGGCTCCCGGATAAGTCTCTGGTCAGGAGTATCGATGATGTGCAAAAAATGGACGAACTCCAGATTATCGTAAATGATGGAAAAATTAAATGCAATGTAGATGACAAAGAGGTATGCAAATGGAAATGAGTTTTGAAGAGAAACTTCTGGAACTTGAGAACATAGTGGAAAAACTTGAAAATGGCCAGCTTTCCCTTGATGAAAGCCTGTTGATCTTTGAGAATGGAATAAAGCTTGTCAAGGAATGCAATACATTGCTGACAAACGCCCGGCAGAAAGTCGAGAAATTAATAGAAGAAAACGATGAACTGGGGATAGAGCCATTAGAGTTACAGGGGGAAAGCACGCAGGAGAAATAATCATACCTGCTATCGGAACTTCTTTATTTACTTAAAATTCCAGTTATTTTTGCAAAACTATAAATAAGGTACAAAACATATAGTCCTTGGGTTGAAGCAATGGCAAAACCGGGTCGAGTCCCCACAGGCATTTATGGTCTTGATGATCTCATAGGAGGAGGTTTTCGAAAGAACACCATCAATATAATCCGGGGAGGCACAGGTGTTGGAAAAACAACCTTCGCTCTGCAATATTCCCTTTTCGGTCTTAATCGAGGTGAAAAGGTAATTTATGTTTCTTTTGAGATGTCACAGGAACAAATAATACGCGATTCCATCGATATGGGATGGGGGGAAATCGAGGATCATATCAAAAATGGGAATTTGAAGATTATTCATGTATTCGGAGAGGACCTCACCTTCCCTTCTCTTGACTTTACAGAAATGGTCCAGAATTCAATGGCCTGCGACAATATGAAAATTGTGGTAGATCCGCTGACCTACCCAACATTCTATTCAGAAAAGGAGAAAAGAAAATCCCTTAGTACCATTTTCCAGGAATTACGCAGGCTCGGAACCGCCGTGATCGTCCTTGAAGAACCCGTGGATGGAAATCACATACCCGAAGGTTCAGCAATGCCTCTGTATTTAGCCGATACGGTAATATACCTTCAAAACCTGGGTTTCGGCGAAATGTATGACAGGACATTGAGGATAATGAAACACAGGGGTTCCAAGCACGGCGACGGACTATATCCGTATTCTATAGAGACCGGGCTTGGTATTGTAATTCAGGCGTCGGAAAAACAGATATATCGAATAAAGCCGAAAAACAAATTCGATGCCGAATTTAAAGAGTTTATAAAAGAAACAAAATCCATGGGTAATTTAGGGAAAATCCTGTCATCAAGGATTGAAACTTTAAAGAAAAATTGGACGCGGGAAGAAGACCCATCACAGATCCTCAAACTTGTTATTAATGAAGAGAAGAAGGGGCATGGCAAAAGGACTTGAGGAGACCCTCGATGAGCTTTATGAAATCGAAGGGGTAGAGGCATGTATTCTCTACAGGATAGATGGAGTGCCAATAACTCTCAGGACCCCCGGATACAGAGAGCATCTTTTGGCGACCATGTTCTGGCTGGAGAAACATATCAGAGATGTGCTTGAAGAGATGAACCGGGAAGGATTGAAGGAGTCGATCTTTTATTTCAGGAAAAACAGGATCCTCATAGCTCCTTCCTCAAGATCAACCGTACTTGTGACAATTACGGAAGCAGAGGCAAATCAACAGCTCACTTCGCTTGAAACTCTTCGTGCCACAAAAATCATCGGGGAATGTGTGGCCTAATGTCTTCGAAAATATTCACTGCTCATTCCTGATCCTGGACTGCGTTTTAACTCAACAATATTTTCATGGACACTTTTCCAATAGTTTATGTGAACTATGATACTCTAGACCGCAGAAAGTATGTTCTCTAAGAAATCCCAAAACCTTCCACCTTTCCATGTGATGGAAGTCCTCGAACGAGCTCAGGAACTTGAATACGCAGGTAAGAACATAATACATCTTGAGATCGGCGAACCCGATTTCCCTACAGCACCACATATCTGCGAAGCTGCGATAGATGCACTGAAAGCCGGTGAAACAAAATATACACACAGCTTGGGCCTGCCGCAGTTGCGGGAAGCAGTAACGGATCATTACAACCAGAAGTTCGACCTCGATCTAAACCCCGGGCAGGTGATCATCACGTCAGGAACAAGCCCGGCACTGCTCCTGCTCTTCATGGGCCTTCTGGAGCAAGGCGATGAAGTTGTGATGTCCAACCCCTATTACGCCTGCTACCCCAACTTCGTGGAATATCTGGGGGGAAAACCAGTCTTCGCATATACGCATGAAGATAAAGGGTTTGACATGGAACCCGGGGCAGTAGCAAGCGAAATTTCCCGAAAAACGAAGGCTATTCTGATTAACTCACCATGCAATCCCACAGGTTGTGTGATGAATTCCGAAGTATTGCGAGGTATCTCTGAAATAGCAGGCGACATACCCATAATCTCGGATGAGATATACCAGGGCTTGATCTATGAAGGCAAAGACCACTCCATCCTTGAACATACCACCAACGCTTTTGTCCTGAACGGCTTCTCCAAGCTGTATGCCATGACAGGATGGCGCCTTGGATATATGATCGCCCCGCCTGAGTACATGAGGCCGCTCCAGAAGTTACAGCAGAACTTCTTCATCTGCGCCAACAGCTTCGTGCAGCATGCCGGTGTGGCTGCGCTTCTGGGTCCGCAGGAGCATGTTAAGGAGATGGTCGCCACGTACGATAACCGCAGGAAGTATATCTTAAAAAAGCTCATAGATATTGGCTTTGGCCTGAAAAGCGAGCCCAAAGGTGCCTATTATGTCCTTGCCAATGCAAGCGATTTTAATCCTGATTCCCTTGAGTTCAGCAGATGCATCCTTGAAGATGCGGGAGTGGCAGTGACCCCCGGGATCGACTTTGGGGATGGAGCCGAAGGATACATTCGGTTCTCGTACGCCAACAGCCTCGAAAATATCAGAGAAGGGCTGAACAGGATCGAGAATTATCTCAAATGAGACCGTATGTAAGATCTTTCGAAGATGGACATGTCACTTCGGGACGGTTCCAAGCACATTTATCATCTGGATAAATTCAGTGAACGCCTCTAACTCTCTGGCAAGGACTTCGTCCCTCGTCATTGAAATGCTCATTTCTCCATCCACGGTGAGCATATCCGGACCCCTGCGAACAATCCTATCGATTCCATCGCTTGTAAGTACTTTCTTGATCTCGGGATCATGGACGAAAGCCCTGCCCGGGAAGAAAACAGTTTCCTTTATTTGTTCGATATCCAGTGCTTTTATATCTTCGATAGTGATCAGGCAGCCAATATCTTTTTTCACGGGGATTACGTTTACCAGCCCGCCAAGCTTATCAAAAATTTCCCCAAGTAATGGCGCTGCGACTTCACCCGTTATCACAGTTGCTTCTTTCGTCACAGCCGGGAGCCTTGAAAGTGAAGCCTTGTCATTTCTTATAGCGAACGGTGAGCCGGTTTCTGGGTCATACAATGGCGTTCCTGTGACACGGAACGGGAATTTATTGTCAATGTCATCCACGATTGATTTGAACTCAGAAAGAGTATGGGGGACTACACCTTCGATTACCTGGGCGTTCCCGAGGATCAAGCCCTGCTCCGGTTCATTGGCAAAGCGCATCAATATGAGACCTTTGACCCCCATTACCCCAAGGTCAGAACAGGTTTTTAAAAGTACAGCGCCATCGTTCACTCCCGGAATAAGTACCGTAGCAGCATAAACATCGCATCCTCCTGCCAGGGTGCGAAGGGCTTCAAGCGAATCTTCGGCTGTTTTATCATTCATGTATTTTCGGCGAAGTTCCGGGTCGGTTGCGAAAACTGTAAAAGTTACCTCGGTAACACCATGATCTATGAAGAAAAGTGCATCTTCCTTACTAAGCCCTTTCCCGCTTGTATAACCAAGATGTATTGGTTTTTTAAACTGTGAGAGGAATTTCACTAGGGATTTAAGCTCCGGATAACAGCTCACATCTCCGCCACCGCTCACATTGAATTTTGATACGTTCTTATTAAAAAAAACTGCCTGGTTCACTTCCTGTGCAACCACGGCTAAAGGTTTAAAGCCCGAATAAATTTCTCTTACGCTTTTCGTGCAGTAGTTGCAACCTTTCTGGAATGGGGGACAGTGCTTGCATCCAAATGCAGGCAGGTCTTTAACCCCCTTGAAATAGCAGTACCTGCAGAAACCGCGGCAATCATGCCCCGGGCGACCTCCTATGTCCGCGAGTAATTCCATGCATGTACGAAATGTATGAGAGTCTAATAAATCTATTGCAAAAAAATGTGTGCTCGATAAAATCGATACTTTTATGTACTTGGATATGTATACAAATGGTCACAATGATACTAATGATTATGATACTAATCATAATTATTAGCAACATTCGAACTGAAACGGAAAATTGAACAAACAAAGAAAAACGTGGAGGTTGAATGTATGAAATATTCTATAGGTGACATCGTCAAATTTAAACTTGAATCGGGTGAAATTGAAAAGGGTGATGTTCAATTCATCGAAAAGAAACGCCGCGAAAGAATATTGTATATTAACGGTTTCAGCAGGTGGGCGTATAAAGTCCCCGAAAAAAGGATCATATCCAGGGTACGTGTAAAGAAGTGACTTCCAACCTTTTTGAATTTGGTAAAGAAGTACTCCGATCGGGAGCCTACAAGAAAGGCATATACTCCTATAACTCATATTTAGGAGGTGATGACTCAAAAAGTGGATGATATTCACGGCCACGATAGTGGTTTTACAAAGGCAATGGGGCGCTTAGAAGCTGTAGCGACTTCTCAAGGTTTTACTGGATACGATGGTAGGTTGCTTTGAAGATGCTCTTAACAACTGATCGTTATCTGGAAGAGCAGGGATTAACGGGAAAAAAATGCCTGTCTCTGAAAGAAATGGTTGGTTAAGTAGTTTAATACTATGCCAAATTGATTATTATTTTTTAATTTTTTAAAAAAAAGTTGGTGACAACAATTCCCGAAGGAAATACCTAAATCCCAAGCTTTAGAAGTAAATCTTTTGATTAAATTATAAAGCTATCTTTTAAACTTGGGTAGAACTGTGTCAAGTACCATAGTTTTGGAGGGGTAGACCATAATTTTGACATCGTATTCCTGGCCAAATGATAATCTCGCAGCAGGACTATCGCCACTAATGATATTAACGCCAGTATTGGTCACATTATAAGTGGCTCCAGGAAAATCTGTTACATATGCGGTTATTATCTGGTTTCCTTCCACAAAATCGCTGCCCGGACTCGAAGCGATATAGGCGGGTGGATGTCCGACAGGAACAATGGATATCTTCCAGTCCCCACCTGCTAGTCTATCTCCACCTCTGTGTACTATTTTCATGTCAGCGATTCCTATGGTACCGGGAATGTTTGCTACGGTTATACTCGCAGTAGGTACTTTTAATTCTGTGATACTAAATCCGAATGCAACTGTAGCAATCACGGTTGACAGTATTGCGATTACTGCCACAATAATGATTCTCATAAGAGTCGACGTTGCACTTTCATTTTTACTTAGCCTGTTAAATCTTCCGCTGTTCCAGGCTCTAATATTTCCATCCTTGATTTTTTCCATCATATTGCTTTGCCTCCAGAAATTATTATTCTTAAATCATCTATCGGGTACACAAAAGGATAGTTCAAGTTGTCACAAAAGTTATCAACATTAAATTGACGTTTGTGCATCAAGATTATTAAAATCTGAATGAAACTCATTTAAGCGATCAAGATAGTCAAATGCGAGAAATAAGTGAACGAGACGTTAATTTATGTATCACATCCAGATATCACCACCAAACCTACCCATTTATCCACACCTATATTGAATCATTTTTTCTTAAGATAGGAATCAGTACGTAATCAATGCTTTTCGAGAGATGAAAGAAAAGCTGATTTCTAATTACCCACAACAATGCTAAAGAGGTTTTCGTATATAACATAATAAGCAAGGATACGAAGTGGGGCAAATTCTTGACGTGCTCTGAAAAGCTCTTTATTATGAGAGATGCTTTGGGGTTTCACACAATCAGGCGTACAAAACGTCAATGGGCCTGTGGGCGCGTAATAATGAAAAAGGGTATTTTCCCCCATTTAGTATGAACATCTATGATAAAATGAACTACTGGATGAACTTTTTTAAAAAATTGTAATGCAAAAACGATGAATAGTTTTATATATAACAGAATCTTATTATCATAATAATAATCATGATTTTGACTGATGAAGGGCAAATTAGTGTTGACTTTCTAATGGGGATTAGTCTATTTCTTCTCACATTTGCGTTCGTAATACAGTTCATTCCGAGTCTTTTTATATCAGTGTCAGAAGAAGGAAGTCTAAACTCAGTTGCCTATCGAACAGCCAACATACTCTCAGAAGACCCTGGGTGGTGGGAAAATAGTACTCTAAACGGTACGGACTGGGAGATGCACACGGAAAATATAAGCAGAATAGGCCTGGCTGCGGATATAACACCCGGCACAAGGCAGACAGAGACACCAAGAATGCTGAATAAGACAAAAATACAGCATGCTTTAAGATTGAATGAAATCGTTCTCACAAGAAAACTTGGCTTATACGACAAAATAAGCGGCTCTCAAGTGGATTACGGCTACAACATAACCCTTCAACAAAGTGGCAATATTATGGTCATGAACGGTTCCGTTATATCTTTTGGAGAGGAACCCCCCGTATCACAGGACATAATCAAAATAACAAGACAGGTACTGGTGGAAACAGGCAATATAGCAAGCATCAGATTTGATGAATTAACTAATGAACCACCGATAGCGGATGACAACGCACTTATTAACATCAGTGGACCCCAGAGTGAGGATGTGATAATACAGATAATAGATTTTAATATAGCAGATCCTATTACTGCCAGTTTCAAAAGGGCAAAATTGAATGGCAGCGACCTCAACATAACCTCTGATTACATCGCGTACAAGAGAACAAATATCAGTGATTTTTTTACCTACTCAGATCCATTGAACCATACAGATACGTTACGCTTAATCTTCAACCACACCTTGTTTCCATTCAATACTACTTATCAGTTAGAGCTCAACTTCGCTCAAATGAGCTTCATTCGAACAGGGCCTCCATATATCGAATATACAGCCAAAGTCGAACCGCTATATGAGCCGGCGTCTCTCGTGCTGGAGGTGTGGAAATGAACGAGGAAGCTCAGATTCACACTATTGAAGGATTTTTTGCCGCATCTCTGATGGTTTTAACAGTAGCGCTTATAGCTAAAAGTTCAGTTATCGTCACTCCTCAAAGCGGGCTTGCCATGGATGTACAGCTTAAACAGATTGCAGCGGATACCCTGGCGATGCTTGACATGGCGCCAGGAACAGCCCTCCAGTTCAACTTGACAGAACTCGTGGCAGGGTGGAATATGACAGAAGCAACGCCGCAAAGCAACAGCCTCCTGGCACTCGACACTGAGATAGACAAACAGCTAAATGGTGTTATTTACAATATTGATTTTGCATACGCCGAAAACGGTACCCTTGCAGTAAAGCATGCTATAATACACGGTGCACCTGTTGAGAATTCCGTGGTTACCACCCGCCTTGTAACGCTATACAACTCTACGGTGATACAGGCTGGCGGTGCATGGAACGTATCATCAGATGATCTAAAAGTGGTAGAGGTGAGACTTATAGCATGGCGAGTGTAATTGATGATACTGATGGTCAATGGATAGCGCTTTCGGGTCTCGCAACATCCCTATCGCTGGTTCTGGTTGCAGTGCTTATCAACCAGGCTGCGGTAACAGACTACTACTCATCCTACGCGGCCCTTGAATTCCCCAAAGAAACGATAAGAGAGATCACAGCGCAAACACAAGAAAGTGCGAAAAGTCTTGCACAACTTGCATGGGAGCTTAACCATACAGGCAATGAGACTGTACTCTCCAACTTCACTGTGCTTCTCAGCAGTTACAATGCACAAGTGAGCATGATTTACGCCATCCACGGTGAAACAGTAGACATCACCTTATCAAAAGCCGTATTCAATTCCAACCACAATATCGACCTAATATGGTTGAACATAAGCTACAATGACGGTATTACACGTTACGCTTCAGAGCCTGAAATAATAGAGATGAAACAATGAAATCATTTACCAAAGGCGAAGATGCTGTTTCTATGACTTTGGCATACATCCTGTTTTCTGGAATATTCATGGTTTTTAGCGTAATAGTTCTTCTAAATGCGAATGATATATTGATAAAAGGTCCAAGCAACATTGTGGTGAAAGAACAATACAGGGGCATAGGCAATCTGATAAGTTCCACAATTACGGACATGTATCTGATAGCTCCAGAGAACGGATATATTGAAACAGAATATAAAATCCCGTCAGAGATCGGAAGAGAAACATACATAATTAACGCCGATTTGGCGGGAACAGACGAGATTATTGATGTCAACTCTACAACAACAGAGAAAAGTGTTAGTGTTACAATAAACGGTATTGCAAGTTCAATGCTTATAAACGGCACTGCATATAGCAGCAATTCAACTCACTGGATAAGCTATGATTCAAGAAGATGACAAAAAGGAAGCCGCCGTGGTTGAAACCATAGGATTCGTCTACATATTTGCAATAGTGATACTTTCCATGAGCCTGATATATGTAGCAGGCTACCCTATGCTTCAATCAAGTATGGATTCGAGTATATTCGAAAGTACAGAGCAGAGCTTCATACTCCTCCAAAGTGACATTAAAATGGTGGCGTTTGATCATATACCAGTGAAAAACCTGCAAATTCAACTCCAAGGAGCAGCCCTCTTGGCAACAGAGAATTCAAACATCACTATAGAGTATGCTGATGAAACTCTACACCTGGTTAGCGGAGAGATAGAGTACCAGAGAAATGATAAGTTTCTAACCTATGAAAATGGAGGCGTATGGAAACGATACCCTGATGGAAGTGTAATTGTTTCAAGTCCACGCATTTATACGAGCTCGATGAACGGAACCAATATAACCACCATAGGCGTTGTTTTGATACAAGGAGATTCAGTAGTAAGCGGCAATGGTATTGTCACCCTCAACTTGAGATACAACGAAAGCATTATTAATAAAACCTCAAGCTTGGTGAATGTAACGCTTAAAATCAACAGTACTTATGCATCAGAATGGAGAAGCTATCTTGAAAACATAGGTTTTACCACAACAAATTCCACAGACTCTAGCCTTATAGCAAGCCGAAACAACACCATGCTAGTCGTAGGACGGCACTTGGTAGACGTAGATATTACCTGATTAAAATAAACCTAGGTTTGGTTTGATATTATCAATATGATTATTTATGATAATGCTTATTATGAGCATGCAAAAGTATTTATGAGCACAAGGTAACAGTAAAAGAAGGAGACTATGTGTTAAAATAAATCCCAGATAGAGGGTATTGTCCATGCATACTATTAAAAATCTCTTTTTCACGCTCACTTTAACAATAATGCTCACTGGATTGGCTGCAGGCGTAGATGTGGAAATCTCATCTTACCCTTCCCAGACAACAGTGGATGAGAGTGTGAACATATCTGTACAAGTCCTGGATAACTCCACTCCCCAGGACAACACCCTTATCAACTTCACCACAACTCTCGGCAGTCTAGGCACGACATCGGCATATACCGATTCGTCAGGTATGGCCACGACAAGGATTAATTCAACTATTTCCGGTGTAGCTACTATAAACGCAAGTGTTGGAGCTGTGTATAATACCACAAATGTGACTTTCTTTCCAGGAGAGCCCGCTTTCATAGCTGTTAATGTCACTCAAAACCCGCTTGTAGTAGGCAATGCCACAGTAGTGAATCTATCTGCATACGACCAATACAATAACACAAATTCTACTGCGAATATGACACTTAATATTCAGATATTTGACATTCTTGGAGAAACAATAAACCAGGTGAACATTACAAGGGCATCCTTTGCACTGACGCACCTTGTTGCTGACCGGAGCAGTGTGACCCTTGTAAATTCCACATCTAACTCCTCAAGCATACTTCTGAACATCAATTCCACGGTAGCTGGGAATATTACCATTACAGCAAAGGTGGGGAACACAACAAACACTTTCAATATAACATTCACGCCGGCTGCGCTTTCCTACATATCAGTGGATTATTATAAGGAATGCACGGTGAATACATCTTCAATAATAACTGTGGGTGCATGGGATATGTATGACAACCCCATAGGAGATGCTGCTGTGATCTTCAATGCTACGCCACCCCCTGCTACAAAATATAATAGCCCAATTGAATATAATTCACTAAATCTCACTCCCGAAATCAATATCACCAATCTAAATGGGTTTACTTCGACCGTTTTTAGAGCAGATAAGCGTGCGGGCGAAAACCTCATAAATATAACAGTCGGGAACATTAATACATTTATTACCATCGAAGGAATTGCAGATGATGCTACAGAAATTCTTCTTAGCCATACTCCTGATGCGGTTCATGCCAATAACAAAGATGCATACAGGCTCACAGCACAGGTCGTTGATGAGTTCCTCAATCCCGTATTTCCAAGGAGCGTTCCAATTACAAAACAGGTACTTTTCACCACTTCATTAGGTTCCGTTATAATACCCTTGAATAATAATGGGGCTGCTGTAACTCTTATAGGACCAACACCCTATGTAGAAATTGTAACTGTCACAGCCCGTTATGAGGATGAGACCGGCCCCACCAATATAACCGGTAGTATCAACTTGAGTTTTGTTGAAGGAGACCTTAATAGAATTGTTATTTATTCTTCCCCGGATACCTTGCTCTCCCAGAATATTAAAGGCAACCATAACGCTTCTATTATTCTTACATCACTTGATGAATGGGGGCACTCCATTCCGGGCATAAATGTAACACTTAACAACACCATCCCAGCCCTTGGAAACCTCACGGTTGCAGGTATTAACGCCACGGATATAATCAATTCAACAACTGATGCAAATGGTATGATTCAGGCTGTTTTTACAAGCAAAACCCTAGTTGGAAATGCGACTATTATCGCGTCCAATGGCACTGTAAACTTTTCGGTGAATATAGGCATAAAAGATGTGCCATTCCTGAGCGTTAACATAACTTTTGAGCCTACAAGCATAAACTCGGGCGGTAATGTCAATGTTACCACTATTATCTCTGTCGAGGGCGAGCTGCCTTTTTCACGACCTGCCGCAAATGCCATGCTTGTACTTGACACATCAGGAAGCATGGATCCTGATTATTATGCAGGAACTCCATTGGATATCATGCTCGTAAGCGATACTTCGGGAAGCATGGATGATCCTATTGTCAATACGACTAAAAAAATAGATGCCGTTAAAACAGCAGCAAAACAATTCAATAGTAATATGATAAGCAATGACAGGGTCGGGCTGCTCACATTTAGCGGAACTACTACTAAACTATACGATTTAACATATGACATGACCAGCATAAATCAAAAAATAGATGCCCAAAGTGCAAGCGGCGGGACACCGACAGCGCTGGCGATAAGGAATGCAGCGAACTATCTTAAGAACAATACTCGTCCGGGCGCCCGTCCATACATAATCCTGCTATCAGACGGGTTACCAACATACGATCTTAAAGGGAACTATTGCGATGACAGTTACCCTTCCTGTTCAAGTCCAACATACGATGCATTAAAAGAAGCAAATACGGCCAAGACCACATTCATCAATAATAATTCTTTTATCAAGATATACACTATTGGTTTCGGCAGAGATGCCGATAACGCAACTATGTCGGCGATAGCCAGCCCGGGCAGCTACTATTATGCGGCAACGCCCGGCCAGTTACAGGACATCTATAATAATATCGCCCAGCAAATAAGTGATTTTGATATCACTACAAGGCAATACGGAACGGATGGATTCACATCATATAGTTATGCGGCCAGTGGAATTGCAAACAGCACAGTAAATTGGACAGATACCATAACGCTCAACGACATTGTTACGGATTTCAAAGTTTTTATTGATAATGTGAATTTGAATTTTACTCTAACATCTCCAAATGGCACAAAATATCCCAAATCTATCGAGTCGGGTTTTGTCAATCGTACCGGTTATTACAATTCAGGCATCGGTAAATATGTCTGGATTGCACCAGTCCCGGGGGTATATGACCCGGTGGAGGACAACAACAACACGATTCTAACGGGAAACTGGATCATATCAGTCAATGGATCAGGCGCATTTAATATAACTACCTATATCGATAAGAAAAGTGCTGTCAAATTAGCTTCCCATTCATTTATCTCAAGTTTTGATCCAATTAGAGGAGATAGAGTAGGTCTTGCTGCATACAGTAGCGACCCTAATCCACCCAATATTACCAATAGTGGCAATCAGACCAGCTACATCCGCAACGGTAGCACGTGGGTGGGGTATTTCACAGGCGGCAACACCATGAGCACATCCTGGGCTGTGAAATATCCAAGTTCAGGTAACTATCCAGATAATCAAAATTTAACCTGGAATAAAACAGTTCCTGGCGCAAGTCAAATTCGAGTGCATTTTACAAAAATTGACGTAGAGGGGGATCATGATTTTGTAAATATTTCAGATGGAAAAAATAATCTGATAGCCAGTTATACTAACTATGGTACATGGCCTGGAGCTAATATTAGTGACGTCTGGAGTCCATGGGTAAAAGGAGATACTATTAAAATAAGATTTACCTCAGATGCATCATATCATGTATCAGGTTTTCAAACGGATACCGTTGAAACACTAACCAACTATACCTTCAATCTTACATGGCCAGATGCTAATGATAAACTTGCACTGTATTTATTCCAGAGTGCAACTCTGATCAACCAATCCCACAACCATTCTGGATTTGAAACATTAAGTGCTCCAATTTATTCTGGAACGGATTACAATATAGAAGTTGATGGAGTTAATATATCCTCTGAAACATCATTTAATATTGCCGCAAGCCAGAATTTGAACTGGAAGCAATACTCAGGACGCGTTACGTCCACTCTCAATGATTCCTATCCGACATTAGACCATCTTAATAACTCTGTAGACACAATAACATCAGTTGGACTTACAGCCATAGACGAGGGGTTATATCAGGCAAACAACGAATTCTCCAATGTCTCGGGCAACTCCGCAATTGTGCTTATGACAGATGGCCTTGACAATGCCGGATACCATTCCATGCTTCTTGAGGCGCAGAGTGCCAGAAAGCATAACACTACGATATATACGATTGGTTTTGGCACTAACGAATCTGAAGTAGATCCCGGACTCTCTGATATTGCCAATATTACAGGTGGACAATACTATTTTGCACCAAATACCAGCGTGCTACAGAATATATTCCGAGGTATTGCATCAAATATAACAAATTTCTCAGCGCATGGTCCGACACTGAATTTACAGATACCGCATAACTATGTGACCGGTCTATCGCTGGCAACTGCAACCTACATATCCAACAGTAGCAATGCTACAACAAATATTGGCACAAACTTCACAGTCCCTACCTATCCTGCAAAGGGAAATGCGGAGCCGAATGTGACAACTGTTGGAAATGTAAGCACACTCAGCTGGGTACTGCCAAGCCTGAATCCGGGTGAAAAATGGGGTGTATGGTACCAGCTAGGCGTGCAAGGCGCAGGTTATGTACCTCTCATTCTTCCCACTTCAAATATCAGTTATACAGATCTGAATGGAACGTTTATTACTGTGAACATAATATGGTCTGGAGGTGCAAATCTTGGTGGTGGCGGCGCAGGCGTGAATTACATAGCATTGGGTGATATACAGCTAAGTGCAAATCCGCCTGTGGTGTTTACCGGTGAGCCATCCAATATAATGGTAACTGCGACATATGTCGATGGCAATCCGGCAATTGCAAATGTGACTTTATATACTGATCTGGGGTATTTCAACAACTTACAAAATCCTTTAGATGGCATGACAGTGAGCGGCTCAGGTTTTGCTAATTTCGTAAGTGTCACCGCTGGCCAGGCGCTCATAAAAGCCGTCGGCAGCAATGGAAACAATAGTGTGATGGGCAGTATAGTAATAGTTGTAAAACCCAAAGGAAGAATAATTGTAAGCTAATTCTGGACTGCGCCCCTCATGGCGGACAAGTAATTGCTAAGGTCACTGTGAGGGAATTACATGGGAAAAAGGACAAGGAGAAATTATCCTAATTCGTAATGACATAATCCGTCCCCCCTGACCCGTGCTCTCTTCTATTCTACGATTTTTAACAAAAGAACATCCAATGGAATGGAGCATCAAAAGAATTTAAGTGCTCCGATCGGGATTTGAACCCGAGTCTCTGGCTGTCTTTATTTCAGCGTTGTGCGCGCATAAAACTTGAAAGGCCAGAATGATTGGCCTGCTACACTATCGGAGCGCAGATGGCTTAATATTACACTACTATATTTAATGGTTTGGGAAGCAAACCTCTTTTTCGGAATACGGATATTTTTTCAAAATTTTTTACAGGGAGATAACAGCATAATTCTAATCTTTGCACTGATTATGATTGAGAATTTATAATATAAAATTCAATTAATTATTTTGATGGTGGTTGTTTCGATGCCAGCTTCAAAAAATTCTCCACGATCTTCAATCCA
Organism: Candidatus Methanoperedens sp.; assembly: GCA_027460535.1. Taxonomy (NCBI): domain Archaea; kingdom Methanobacteriati; phylum Methanobacteriota; class Methanomicrobia; order Methanosarcinales; family Candidatus Methanoperedentaceae; genus Candidatus Methanoperedens; species Candidatus Methanoperedens sp. The sequence continues at coordinate 101,561 of JAPZAR010000007.1, read as the reverse complement.
TCTGGCGTCAGCACGGACTCGGGATGGAACTGCAGCCCGAAGATAGGTCTTTTCCTGTGCTTTACTCCCATAATGATATCATCTTTGGTTCTCGCTGTCACTTCAAGCTCTCGCGGCAACTTTATTATTGCAAGTGAATGGTATCTTCCCCCGATAAGAGGGTTCGGCAATCCCTGGTATATGCCGCTCCCGTCATGGTAAATCTCTGCTGTCTTCCCGTGGAGCGGTCCGGAAGGCGAATGACTCACTTCTCCCCCGAAAGCCACAGCAATTGCCTGGTGTCCAAGGCATACTCCAAGGAGAGGAACGCTCGATCCTCTTATGATCTCAAGACAGGTTCCGATATCCTTCGGGTTCTCAGGATGCCCAGGGCCCGGGGATATCACGATGGCATCAGGGTTGATTTCTCGGACTTCTTTCAGAGAAATGGTGTTCGGGACCACAACAGTATCGGGTTCGAATATGGACACGTAATCCACAAGGTTCCACACGAAAGAGTCCTTGTTGTTCACGAACAAGACCTTCATGTTCCTCCAATCGCTTTTATCATCGCTGCCATCTTGCGCTCGGTCTCGTTATACTCGTATTCAGGGTCGGAATCGGCAACTATCCCGGCACCCGCCTGTACGATCGCCTTCTTCCCGGTCTTGATTATCGTTCTTATCACAATGGCAAAATCCGCATCCCCGTTCCAGGAATAATAACCAACGCCCCCTCCATAGATTCCTCTTCCGTCTTTCTCAAGCTCATGTATTATCTCCATGGCGCGTATCTTGGGCGCACCCGAGAGAGTGCCTGCTGGAAAGATTGCCCGTGTGGCATCGAATTGGTCGCACTCATCACGCAGCACGCCAGATACTGTGCTCTCGATGTGCTGGATATGGGAATATTTCAGCACTGACATGAAATCCTCAACTTTTACCGTGCCTCCCTTTGATACCATCCGGACATCATTGCGCCCAAGGTCAACGAGCATCACATGCTCTGCACGTTCTTTCTGGCTGCCCAGCATCTCTTTTGCGAACTCCAGGTCCTCCTCCTCTGTCTTACCCCTCGGGCATGAGCCTGCGATAGGATTGATGATCACTTTCCGGTTATGGACAGAAAGCAGGGTTTCGGGGCTCGCGCCGATGATGCTTGTCCCATCGAACTCGAAAAGGTACATGTAGGGGCTTGGATTTACGGTCCTGAGCGCGGCATACAGTTCAATTGGCGTCTGGTCAGTGATCACCTCATACCTGCGGGAGAGCACCACCTGGAAAATATCGCCATCAACTATATGTTTTTTAGCTTTCCTGACGGCATCTTCATATTCCTCTTTTTTCATATTGCATGTTACGCTTGTGAGGGTGTTCTCAGGGATCTTCAATGGTTTTGCCCTGCTTATTCTGGAGACAAGTTTTCCAGCCTCTGATTCCGCAGATATATATACTTCTTCAGGATCATCCCCTTCCAGCACAAGAGGCGTCATGACCAAGAACGTATCATCGGTCAGGTGATCGAAAACCACGGTCTTTGTTGTGATCGCAAACTGTGCGTCGGGAGTATTTACTTCCTTAGCCTTCAAGTCGAGCCAGCAATCGTACACCATATCATATGCACAGAAGCCGATCGCACCGCCCAGGAAGGTCTGCCTGCCAAAACCCCTGCCAATAAATTTCACGCCCGTTGCTGCAAACGCCGACCTGATTGCATCCATTGTATCATAACCGTTCTTGATAATGCCCACTGTTTTTGAACCGATTTCCATATTTGATAGACCGATGGGATTTTTCCTTTTTTTGCCGGGCCTGTTAAAAATGCAGACATTTGAAAGGGAGGACATAATAAGATCTATCAAATTCGATTCATTAAAGTAATCCAGGGTTAACACGCGGCCCTTGATAGTGACAACGGCGTCGGGTTCCGCCCCTACGAACGAAAAACGTGCGTGCTTTTTCTCTTTCTCAACCGATTCAAGGAGGTAAGCGCAATCCTTGTCCAGTGAGGCATACAGGTCAAGGGGAGAACATGCTGTTTTCACCTTGGCCATTAACTGGATTATAACCGGTTTTTCTCCGGCAAGCTGGACAAATTCCTCTCTCCCTATATCGAATTTCATGCCATCCTCGCATTGCTGATGAAATCAACGACTTTTTTCTCATCCTTTCTGCCATCCGTCTCAACGCCCGAAGCCGTATCTACGGCATAAGGTCGCGCATTCCTGACCGCAGCTTTCACATTCTGAGGGTTCAGCCCGCCTGCCAGTATCACGGGTATTCCCGCGCGAAGGATCACTTCGGAACTTATCTTCCAGTCATGTGGCAATCCCGTTCCACCGGATCTCCCATCCTGCATTGTATCGAGAAGTACCGCGTCGGCTGTCCCTTTGAGTTCTGCCACTAGATCCATGAGCAATTTCGGGTCTGCATCAAGAGATACGGGAATCGTCTTGATGAGCTTTACGCCAGTTTCCCTTATTTTCTTAAGTTCAGGCAGCGGAAGCGCATTATGTATTTGAACAGCACCGGGTTTAGCTGCATGGACCATGCTGACTGCCTGCTCTGCATTTTCCGGCATTATGACAAGCACGGGGGTTATAAACAGCGGCACCTTTGAGATCAATCTTGATGCATCGGCCAGACTTATTTTCCTTGGTGAATCCACAGGCACTTCTGTGATGAAGCCAACTGCATCAGCCCCCGCGTTCACTGCAATCGCAAGGTCCCGCTCAGTTTTAATCCCGCATATTTTTACTCTCATGGTAGTTATTATTTTAATATATCTGAGTTCATCCTGACAAATCCGCGTTCATTGGCGTCATGCCCGCCGCAATGCATAGACACGTATGCCCCTGTGGGGGCATACGTGAATGCGCCGCTCCGAAACCCTGCGGGTTCTCGACTCCGCACACGCATATGGCAACGCCATATGCGGATACGCCCTCCCGAGGCGTGACTCGGGAGGCCCGCGACTCTGGGCGCCTTTATCTGCGGTTTTTAATCACAAAAACCGTGCAAGCTTTTCCGGGTCACCTGCTGCGTTCACAAAGTCTTTCAGCTTTTCCAGGGCTTTGCCGCTATCGATAGCCTGATTCGCCAGTGCTATCCCGGACGCGAGGGTTTCTGCTTTTCCACTGACCAGAAGAGCTGCCCCCGCATTGATAGCAATGATGTCCCGTTTTGGACCTTTCTTACCCTTCAATACTTCTACGATATCCTTCGCATTCTCCTCAGGGGTTCCGCCAGCTATCTCGCTACCCGAGGCGCGCCTTATGCCAAGCTTCTCGGGCGTCACAATAAATTTTGTCAGCCGTCCCCCGTTCAATTCCACTATCTGAGTTTCACCTGTGTTCGATATCTCATCCATACCGCTTCCGTGAACTACAAGCGCTCTTTCAGTTCCAAGAATGCCAAGCACGTTCGCCACGGGTTCGCACAGGGACTTGTCAAAAACACCGATTACCTGTGCCTTTGCGTTTGCAGGATTGGTGAGCGGTCCCAGGATATTGAAAACCGTTCTGAATCCAAGATCGCGCCTTATCTGTGCCACACGTTTCATTGAGGGATGGAACACAGGGGCGAGCATGAACCCGATGCCAACCTTTTCGATGGTCTTCTGCACTTCCTGCGGAGGAAGGTCTATCTTTACCCCGAGTTCTTTGAGCACATCGGCGCTCCCTGATTTTGATGTGATTGAGTAGTTCCCATGCTTGGCGACCGGGACGCCGCAGGCCGCTGCCACGATAGCTGCCCCGGTGCTCACATTTATGGTACCTGTGGAATCCCCTCCTGTGCCGCAGGTATCCACGAGAATGCCCTTAACTTTCGGGTTTATCATGTTGGCAGCTTTCTTCATACCGAGAGCAAGCCCCGCGATTTCCGCAGGTGTCTCCCCTTTCATCTTCAGCGCAGTTAAGAATGCCGCTATCTGTGCATCTGTGGCCTCTGTAAATATCTTTGACACCGCAAGCTGTGCTTCTTCTGTCGTCAGGTTCTGCTTCTGGACGAGTTTCTGGATATATTGTTTCATAATTATCATTTGTACATCTTTGTACATTAATGTCTAAATGAGTACATTGTATATAAAAGTTGCGTGATGCTTTAATATGTGAAAAGCATTAAGTGGGTGCATGAAAAGGCAGGATGTATACAAATTACTCGCAGCATTAATGATTCTGATCATGATAATTGTGCCTGTGGCTTATGTTATTACAAGCCCCAGGACTGAGGATACGCAGACAACTAATCAGGCTGTTTCGAATAAGTTCAATCCTGAATTATGGACAGTCAACCAGCCATTCTATTCCATTTCGGATGCTCTGAACCTGACACCTCCCGGGGCAGAATCGGCAAGTTTTGCAGACCTTGAAAGCATGACACCCATGATGATCCAGTGGGTTCGTCAGGATTTGCCGCTCATCGGTGAAGTGGATTCCCTGTATAAATCAAATACGACCAGGATTTATTATACCAATCTTTTCGATGGAACAAACAAATCATTCCTGCTCCTCTCGACAATATATCCAGAGATAAATGATTTTGACTATATCGAATTACCAAATACTTATCCCCCCGTTCTTCAAAGGCAAGACACAAGCTGCGGTGGCACGAAGCTAAACCCAATACCATGCATAAACATGTTGGGAACCCCAATAGTCTATGCGCCACAGGGAACGGCCGTATATGTGTATGAGATCATTAACAGCCTCAATAAGACCGCTAATGCCTATGATCAATATGCTGGGCTGCTGAGCAAAGTGGAACCTGCGTCATTCCAGACGATCAGTTCCAACGTAAGTTTCGCAAAACAGTATTACATGGGCATAAAAGAAAGCGATGGCAGTTATGAGAGAACGGTTGCCTACCTGAATATTAATGCAAGCACCATGAAAAAACTCAACCAGTTAAAGATCAATGGTACGCAGAGCGGTTTTACGCAGTACAACATAACCAGCAGCGGCAATTACACGATCGTCAGGATTGCCACGCCCAACCTGTTGAAGGTGTTAAGCGAAGCAAGTTATTAAGCGCAAAATATATAGCATTCTATGTTGTAGAGAAGCCGTTACTTTTAACAAATGAATAATGAAGGAAATTAATCCTGAAGGAGTTAATTAATATGGCACAAACGTATATTAAGTTTGAAGTACCCGCAGATTTAGCCAATAAAGCATTAGAAGCGTTGGAGATGGCACGGGATACTGGAAAGATAAAGAAAGGAACGAACGAAACCACAAAAGCTATTGAACGTGGTATTGCAAAACTCGTTTTGATCGGTGAGGATGTCAACCCACCAGAGATTGTCACTCATATACCTGCTCTTTGCGATGAGAAGAATACGCCATACATCTTTGTCAAGAAACAGGTAGAATTGGGCGCAGCCTCCGGATTGAGCGTGGGAAGCGGTGCAGCCGCAATAATTGAGCCCGGAAAAGGGAAGGAACTGGTCGACGAAGTGGCACAGAAAGTCCAGGCATTGAAGAAGTGAGAATATGGCAGATGAAGAAACAGGCTATCCTGCTGAAGTAATAGAAGTTATCGGCAAGACAGGAATGCATGGTGAAGCAATGCAGATACAGTGCAGGATACTCGACGGAAGGGATAAGGGAAGGATAATCACACGAAATGTGATAGGGCCCGTAAAAAATGGCGATATCCTGATGTTGCTTGAGACCTCCAGAGAAGCAAAGAAATTAATGTCAAGGTGAAGTCATGGAAAGAAGGAAATGCTCGTTCTGTGGGGATGGTATAGAACCCGGAACAGGCAAACTCTATGCTAAGAAAGATGGGACTGTGTTCTATTTCTGTTCATCCAAATGCCAGGGAAATTCTAACCTTGGCAGATTACCGCGTAAGGTAAGATGGACCGAGGCGGGACGCAAGGCCCGCGGTAAAACCGCTAAGTAAGGTGAAAAATTGGAGCGCACCTATGTTATGGTCAAGCCCGACGGCGTACAGCGAGGGCTTGTGGGTGAAGTAATAGGCCGGATCGAGAAAAGAGGACTTAAAATAGTCGCTTTGAGGATGAATTCGATTTCGATCGAATCAGCAAAGAAACATTATGCTGAGCATTCCCAGAAACCTTTTTTTAAGTCTCTGATCGATTTCATAACATCAGGTCCCTCTGTCTCAATGGTGGTTGAGGGAAGAAATGCAGTCTCTGTTATGCGCTCTATAAACGGAGCTACAAATCCACTGAATGCGGTAACAGGAACAATCAGGGGAGATCTTGCCCTTGATACCGGACGCAATGTTGTACATGCCAGTGATTCACCGGAATCCGCAGAAAGGGAGATTAGTATTCATTTCAGGGAATCAGAGATAGCGGGATACTCGCGTATCGATGAAACCTGGATATACGAATAAATAACCACGCCGCATCTTGAGAACTTATATACTTTTAGCTTAATCTAAGTAGATTATGGCTCAGAATCTGCGCACCCCAATCGTATGTGTGATGGGGCATGTGGACCACGGCAAGACCTCTCTGCTTGACAGGATAAGGGGTACCACAATCGCAGAACGGGAAGCGGGTCTGATCACGCAGCATATCGGAGCGACTGAAGTCCCGCTTGAAGTAATAAGAAGAGTATGCGGACCGATTTTTAAAGGGGAAACCAAAGTACCAGGACTGCTGTTCATCGATACGCCGGGGCACAGGGCGTTCACAACGCTGAGGGCAAGAGGGGGCGCACTGGCAGACCTTGCTGTGCTTGTTGTTGATATAAACGAAGGATTCCAGCCCCAGACATTAGAAGCTGTTGAAATTCTCAAGAGATTCAAAACACCGTTCGTGGTCGCTGCAAACAAGATAGACAAAATCTCAGGATGGAATACGCAACCAGGGCAGCCCTTCATAGTATCTTACCCAAATCAGGCAGAGCATGTGAAAACAGCGCTGGATAAAAAAATATACATAATAATTGGCAAACTCTATGAAATGGGATTCAGTTCCGACAGGTATGACAGGGTTCGGGATTTCCAGCGGAACATAGGTGTGATCCCGCTAAGCGCAAAGACGGGTGAGGGGATACCCGACCTGCTCATGGTATTGATGGGGCTTGGCCTGAAGTTCCTTGAGAAAGACCTGGAATACAGAGCCGTAGGGCCCGGGATCGGCACAGTCCTTGAAGTGAAAGAGGAAGTGGGCCTTGGCACAACTCTGGATGTTATATTGTACGACGGGGAGATGGATGTTGGTGACACGATCGTGGTGGGAAGTCTCGGTGCGCCCATCGTGACCAAGATCAGGGCTCTTTTAAAACCACGACCTCTTTCTGAAATGCGCGCCGAAGAGAAATTCAAGCAGGTGAAGAAAGTAGTGGCTGCATCGGGTATCAAGATCGCAGCGCCTGGCCTTGAAGGTGCGCTCGCAGGCTCACAGATAAGGGTTGCTCTGGGGAACATCGATGAAATAGGTGCGCAGATAAAATCTGAAATAGATGCTGTCAGGATCGAGACCGAAGCTAACGGGATTCTTATAAAAGCCGATACCCTCGGTTCACTTGAGGCACTGGTGAACGAGTTAAAGAAAGAAAATATCCCGATACGAAGGGCAGATATTGGTGATATATCCAAGCGAGATGTTGCCGAAGCCAAGACTGTGAAAGATCCGCTTTTTTCTGTCCTGGTGGGATTTGATGTGGATGTTTTGCCAGATGCCAAAGAAGAACTTGCGATCTCAGATGTCAAGTTATTCATAAACGATGTCATCTACCGGCTTATCGAAGATTATAAGAAATGGGTTACAGAACAGAAACAACTCATCGAGAAAAAACGTTACGAGACCATTATCAAGGCTGGACGATTTATGATATTGCCGGATTGTACATTCAGGCAGAGTAAACCTGCTGTCGTAGGTGTGCGTGTCATGGGGGGCGTAATTAAAACCAATCTTGAAGTGATGAAGGATGACGGCATGATAGTAGGGAAGATCAAAGGGATCCAGGAACACAATGAGAACATAAGCGAGGCTGTCGCAGGGAAGGAGGTGGCCGTGGCGATAGAGGGACCGACGGTGGGCCGACAGATAAAAGAGGGGGAGATCCTTTATATCGATGTGCCTGAGAAACATGCGAAAATCGTGGAACAGGAACTCTTTGAGGCCATGAAGGTCGAGGATAAGGAAGCTCTCATGGCGTTCATGGAAATAAAGCGCAGGGGAAAGCCGTTCTGGGGAAAATAGAAGATATCAGGATTTGGCCCGGCTTGCTTTTCTTTATTGATTCTTTAAATTAAATCATGGTATTCTGTTATTTACAGAGGATAAGCAAAAGATGGGCAGGTTGGGGAGTGGGGGTTAGTGTATTAAAAAAGATTTCCTGCCCATCGGTACCCAACACAATTTCATTATACTTAAAACTAACGGGATGAAAAAATGAGGATTGATTGCATGGTTATCAGAATTTAATAAGTACGAATTAGAGTAAAGTGGGCAGGTTGGGGAGTGGGGGTTAGTGTATTAAAAAAGATTTCCTGCCCACTAGCATCTTACAATAAGTTCATCATATATAAAACTAACGGGACGAAAACCCATAAGATTGCAATATAATTTTCATGCATAACATTGATAAGAGTCTGGATGCATTTACGCCGCTGGTGATAAGTTATGAGTGAATGTTTTTTGTGCCATACTGCTCTTGACCCGGTCAACGATGCTGAGATCGAGGGTGTAAATCTGTGTGTGGATTGCTGTGAAAACCTGGATGTGATTGTGAGGGATTACTTAGCCTCAAGCCCTGGAGGTCTGGATCTGGTTCTGGACATAGTCGCAGATGATCTTTCAAACCCTGAAAGCCGGCTGAGAGATGCCCTGAAGCAAATTATCAAAGAGGAGATGTCTGGAAAATAAATAATTTTTTTCTCTCAATGACTGAGGAACATCCATCCAACAGCCACTACGATCAGAAACACGACAATAATCGCTATCACTATTACGAGATCGTCCTTATCGAGATTTAATTCTTTCATGGTCCTCCGCTGAATATCAGTTCTACTTTTTTTATGGTATATAAATTCATCCAAATAATTTCAGGGAACATCTGATATGCGAGAGTTCGACGCTTCTCTTACTTCTTTTCCATACCTTTGTGATGCGATGCTGACCATGTCCCTTGGGATCGAATGTTTGTTAAGGCTCAGATAATCCTCGATCATCTTTAATTCATTCTGATATGCCGGGGCGATCAATTCCGCATAGCTCAGACCATCAGAGGTCAGCACATACTCATACCGCTGTTTCCACCTGCCGCTATTTTCAAAATACCGCAGGTCTTCATCCACCATCCCCATGGCAACAAGAAGCTGGATATCCTCAAAAAGCCTGTCGCTATAAGGGAACCCGTATCGGGTATGGAACCTGTAATCAAACAGGTTGCGCAATTTCTCGATATTCCCAAGCTCTCTTGCGAGATAATATATCTTTGCAATATTGCGAAGTCTTGGCATAGTGATCCTTCCTTCCGCTTCCCTGCTGAACATCCTGTGCGCGCTGTAAAAGATAAGGAGAATTCCTTCTATGGGCAGGCTCGTTTCATTCCTGATAAAGTGCAGGAGCTTCGGGGATAGGTTCTCGATGTCGAGAAGGAAATCGTGAGAGGCCTGAGAAAGCCTGGCGTCGTCCTCTGTTCTTGAGAATACACATAACGATATTTGACGCGAGATGGCCCTTACAAGACCATTGGCCAGCGCGGATTCATCATATAAGAACCCCTCATAATCCCCTATTTTTATCCGTGTGCTTCTGGGGATCCCGCTTGCAACATCAAGGTCAACAAGAACGGATGCCCCGTATTTCTTTGCAAAACGCCTGGAAAGCTCCTCCTCAAACATCTTCTTCGCAACTCCATTCCTTGCGATCGTGGAAAGTGCCATACGGGTCCTGGGGTTAAGATTCTTGTGAGTGAAACGGACAACAGCGCTGCAAATATTTGCATGGCGGATATGGTCTATCAGATTTTTTGCGCTGGCATCTCCGTGAGCTTCTATGAAATTCAACAGGTCGGTGTCGGTATAGGCGGTAAAAAATTTCAGTACCACTGCTTTTACGTCGTTTCCCGTTTCTTTGTAGCGCGCAAGAGCTTTATCGAGAGCCTGGAGAAGCATGACCCTCGCCCCCTGGGTTTTCGGGTTGTGAATTATCGCAGAGTAGTGGTGGGCCCTGGCGATAAGCATGGATTCTGCCGCAGTCAGAGACATATCCTCATCGTAACTTAGTGAGCCTCCCAGAACTATCCTTCCGTTGCTCAGCGATAAGCTTCCTACGATCTGGTCCACATCTACAAGTCCTAGGGAGACCCCTGTATGATACGAATCCCGCAGCAGGAAATCGATCCTGTCCGCATCGAGATCGTCAGAGATGATCTGGGCAAGATATGGTTTTGAGAGGCCATCGACATCGCCAGTCGCCATTTTTGCGATCTCTTCAAAAAATGATTTGGCATCCACCACCAAAGATGCAATTTCTGGTTTTGTATGAAATGAATTAGATATTATGTATCTTGTGAACATCTCATGTTTCAGAAATCTCCTGCCATCGATCACAGGCTGGTACGCAGGGTTCCGTTTAAGTACGCTTTCCACCACATGCGAGAATGCGCAGTGCCCGATATCATGGAGCAGGGCTGCAAGCCTGACTTTTGCTACCTCCTCCTGTGAAAGACCCAGAGCCTTTGCCATTTTATCCGCAATAAAAAGTGTTCCAACACTGTGCTCAAAACGTGTGTGGTTCGCCCCGGGGAAAGCAATGTCAGCAAGACCGAGCTGCTGTATCCGGCGGAGACGCGCCATCTCAGGCGTGCTGATGATGAGCTGCTCAAGTCTGTTTATTCCCACGTGGCCGTAGATAGGGTCGATGATAGAGGGCATGGTATGTTAGATAAGATCTGAGAGTATTAAAATGAACCCATATTGCACCGCATTCATATTATTTTCAAAATCGAAACATTCTTTGTCCTTTTGAATACTGCGTCCACGATTCATTTGATTTTATATCTTTTCAGATAATCCTTATTCCCTTTCTAATTGCCTCATTAACGATGCTGATTTGTTCCCTCTTTCGTGCAAACTCATTAGGAGTATAGCATAAAACATCAACCGCTTCCGCATTTTTATCACCTAGCAATCCAATCGTTTCTATGAACTTGTACATTCTTCGTATGAACTTTATATCCGAAAACTTTCTTGACACTACGATAAGGTCTATATCGCTGTACTCTCCAGGGCTGCCGTATGCCCTTGACCCCCAGAGCCACATTTCGTCCGGTGCGTAAATTGATTTTATCTTACCTAGATATTTATTCAAAAAATAGGATACCTTTCTGTCAAATGCCATTTAATCTTCTTTACGTGGTCGTTCTTTAAATAACTCTACTATCTGTTCATCTTTATTAATTCCATCTTCGGCATCTTCGTAATCAACGTCTTCATATGGTACACTATTACCAACATCAGAATATCTAAAACCAGATAATACAGATCAAGCCCTGCAACCGTTTTTAATACTTCGTCTGGCATTTCTGTCAAATCAATATTGATTTTTCAGCTAATTGATTTGTGCTGTGGAAAGGAAACTGTAACAAATATTTCACTTAATAAAGATTATATAACACAACCGCTATAATTTCACGACGTAAATGGAGCGAAATGTGGTAAGTAATATTATCTATTCAATCTTAGAATTTTCTCGCAACCATGTGGAAGCTTCTGTAGCGATTCTAATTGCTGTAATTTCTGCCTATGCATATCTTGTAAGTTTTACTATCAATGAATACAAACGTTTGAATAATATCTATGTAGTTCATGGGAAAAAATCCAGTTCCATTAAACCAGAAGATCTTTTCAGGCGACCCATGCTTGCATATTATGAATTAGATGAATACCGGTCGCTCAAAAAAGTAATTGATAACGGAGATCATGTTTTGGTTGTCGGTGCGCCGCTTTCTGGAAAAACGAGAGCGATTTATGAAGCCCTTAAGACCATGAATCCTGTTTCCAATGTTATAATTCCAAGAATTCAGGATATTGATTTAGAAAAATTTGAAGTACCACTCAAACTTACTTTCTGGAGAAAAACCATAGTTGTTCTGGATGATATTGATAAATTCATTGAAAAACAAAATTTTAGGTATCTGGTTGAAGAGTTTCTTAAAAATAAAGCTGTTATAATCGCTTCATGCCGTTCAGGTATTGAGTTTGAAAAATTGCAAAAGATGGAGTGGCTCAACTCTTTATTTAAGAAAGAGAACAGTATAAGCTTTCCGGAAGAAATTCCAGATGAAAAAGGAAAAGAAATTGCAGCGAAAATAGGGGTCGAGTGGAAACCATTAGAATTTGATGGTAAAATAGGTTCGCTTGTAATGCCTCTCGATATAATGATAGCAAGGTTCGGAGAAAGCAGTCCAGAAGAGAAAGCAGTTCTAAAGAGCATAAGGTCACTTTACAAAGCAGGGATTTATCAAGAAAAAGAGAAATTTTCTATAAAACGAATTCTTCATCTTGGCAAGGTTTTGTTCGGTATAAACTTGGAGAAATACCGAATAGATGTTCTATTTTCGAATATTGAAAAAAAGAATTTTATAAAAATTATAAACGATGAAGTCATCTGGGCAGAAGAAGCATATCTTGACTCTGTAATAGAGCCTGATGGAATTGAAGCAGACAGAATCAGCTTTTTCACGAAAATCGCTGGCTTCTTTTCGGGTGATGCAGAGGCTTTGTTCAGTCTTGGAAATAGAGCTTATGGTATTGGAATAGTAGACATTAATAAAAAATATTATATGAAGGTGTCAATAGCTGCTTATGAAGAAGCGCTCAAAGTCTATACACTTGACCTCTTCCCCATACAGTATGCTACCACCCAGAACAATCTAGGCATTACCTGTGGAACACTTGCTGAAGTTGAGAACAAAGCTGAGAACTGCAAGAAATCAATAGCAGCTTTCGAAGAGTCGCTTAAAGTCAGAACGTTTGACCGCTTCCCCATGCAGTATGCTACTACCCAGAACAATCTCGGTACTGCCTATGGAACTCTTGCCGAGGTAGAGAATAAAGCTGAGAACTGCAAGAAATCAATAGTAATTTTTGAGGATACGCTGAAAATCTATACACCAGACCGCTTCTCTATGGACTATGCTAGTATCCAGAACAATCTCGGCAATGCCTTTCAAACTCTTGCAGAGGTTGAGAACAAAGCTGAGAACTGCAAGAAAGCAATAACAGCGTTTGAAGAAGCGCTGAAAGTCTATACTTTTAAGGATTACCCTATGGATTTTGTGATGACCCAGAACAATCTCGGCAATGCCTATCGAATATTTGCAGAGGTTGAGAACAAAGCTGAGAACTGCAAGAAATCAATCGCTGCTTGTGAAGAGGCGCTGAAAGTCTATACACTTGACCGCTTCCCTATGCAGTACGCTACTACCCAGAACAATCTCGGCAATGCTTATCAACTACTTGCAGAGGTTGAGAACAAAGCTGAAAACTGCAAGAAGGCAATTGCAGCTTATGAAGAGGCTCTTAAAGTTACAACACTAGACCTCTCCCCTATGGGTTATGCAATGACCCAGAACAATCTCGGCAATGCCTATCGAACGCTTGCTGAAGTAGAGAAAACGGCTGAGAACTGCAAGAAAGCAATTGCAGCTTGTCAGGAAGCCTTGAAGGTCTATAATCTAGACCGCTTCCCCATGCAGTATGCTGCTATCCAGAACAATCTCGGCAATGCTTATCGAATACTCGCTGAAGTAGAGAACACGGCTGAGAACTGCAAGAAATCAATTGCAGCTTATGAGGAGGCGCTGAAGGACTACACACTAGACCGCTTCCCCATGCAGTATTCCATGATTCAATACAATCTCGGCACTGCCTATCGAATATTTGCAGAGGTTGAGAACAAAGCCGAGAGCTGCAAGAAGTCAATCGCTGCTTGTGAAGAGGCGCTGAAAGTCTATACATCAGACCGCTTCCCTATGCAGTATGCGATGACCCAGAACAATCTCGGTGCTGCCTATCAAACTCTTGCCGAGGTTGAAAACAAAGCTGAGAACTGCAAGAAATCAATTGCTGCTTATGAAGAGGCGCTCAAAGTCAGAACACTTGACCGTTTCCCAATGGACTATGCAATGACGCAGAATAATCTCGGTACTGCCTATGGAACTCTTGCCGAGGTAGAGAACGAAGTTGAGAACTGCAAGAAATCAATCGACGCTTATGAAGAGGCGCTCAAAGTCAGAACACCTGACCGTTTCCCAATGGACTATGCAATGACGCAGAACAATCTCGGTACTGCCTATGGAACTCTTGCCGAGGTAGAGAACAAAGCTGAGAACTGCAAGAAATCAATCGACGCTTATGAAGAGGCGCTGAAAATATATTCAAAAGAGGAATTTCCTGAGGCTTATCGGGTAATTTCAAGAAATCTCGAAAGAGCAAAAATCTTCTGTTCCCAGAATAAGTTTGAGTGAGGAGAGTAAGCCCCTTTATGTTCAGCGCAAGGGGCAATGCCGTGCAGCATTCAGCTATGCGCCGTACTCGGACAGGTCTGGACTGCCCTTTCTGTCCTATTTCGGCTTGCACCCGCGGGGATTCGCCGTTCCATCCGCAATACGCATGACCTCGCTCTTTCGAGCTCATCGCATTTCTGCGCAGCGGTATCGTTTCTGTTCCAGAGCCAGGATTCTCACCCTACACACTTGCATGTGTCCGCGGTCCAGATGGTGAGGGGACTTTCCTCAGCGTTGCCGCCGGTAGCCGCCCTTCCTCTCTCGCGCGATTAAACGGCGTGTTATCTTTTATAATTACCGATAACTTGATAATAAAAGGGGCGTTTAAGGAATAAAAAGGTGCAAATAAAATGAAAAGAGACCTTATGGATATCCTGTGCTGCCCCATGTGTAAAGGAGACCTCGTACTTGAAGTCTCGGAAGAGAATGAAAAAGAGATAGTGAAAGGAACGCTTTATTGCGGGAAATGCAAGGAGTATTATCCCATCGACGACGGCATTCCTAACATGCTGCCGCCGGATCTCCGGGAATAGTTAAAGTTTTCCTTTCTTTTTTAGAAGTTCTGCATTCAGGACGCTAGCGCCGGCAGCGCCTCTGATGGTATTATGCCCCATGCAGATGTAGCGTATCCCGGGGCGGATGCGGCCGACCGAAACGGTCATCCCGCCTCCGATATTCCTGTCCATACGCGGCTGAGGGCGGTCTTTTTCTTCCTTGACCTCTATCACAGGTGTGGGTTCTGTCGGCAAATCCGACAATCCCGGGTCGAAATCAAGGAATGCCTGTTTAACATCTTCAGGCGAGGGATCATCTGTCATTTCAACCCACACTGCCTCAGTGTGGCCGTCCATAACCATCACCCTGTTGCAGCTTGCGCTCACTTTGAACGGTGCATCGACGATTTCGCTGCCGTTAAATTCCCCGAGGAGCTTTCTGGTTTCGGTCTCAACTTTTTCCTCTTCCTTCTCGATATACGGGATCACATTGTCCAGTATGGCCATTGAAGCCACACCATCATATCCCGCGCCTGATATCGCCTGCATTGATGCCAGGTATATCTTCTCGATCCCGAATTTCATGAGCGGCTTTAGTGTCACTGTCATCATAATAGTTGTGCAGTTAGGGTTTGTGACCACGTAGCCGTCCCATTTTCGCCTGTCCTGCTGGACATCGATGAGCCCGAGATGCTCCTCGTTCACTTCAGGGATGACGAGAGGAATATCCTCCACCATGCGCATGGCACTGGCATTGCTTGCAACAGCAAAACCGGCTTTTGCGAAATCGGGTTCCACTGTTTTGGCAAGATCGGCAGGAAGCGCTGAAAAAACGATATCTGCATCGACTTTCCTGGGGTCGACAGGTACAACGGTCATATCTGCAGCATCCAGCGGGATCTTGCTTTCAAGCCGCCAGCTTGCAGCATCGCCGTATCTCTTACCTGCACTTCTATCAGAGGCTGCCAGTGATGTAAGTTCAAACCAGGGATGTTTGCTCAGCATCTCGATAAATCGCTGGCCAACATTGCCTGTAGCACCCAGTACTCCTGCCCTTATCTTTGCCATGTATGCTCTTTCTGCTATTTTTGATTTATTCCATGGTGATCGCACTGTTAGGGCATGAATCAACGCATGTGCCGCATTCAGTGCACTCATCCTCGTCTACCTTTGCCTTTTCATTTTTCAATGTTATTGCTGTTGCGGGGCACTCATCAACGCATATTCCACAGCCTGTACAATCTTCAGTTTTTACTTTTGCTACCATTTAGGTCACCTTTTCTTCTCCCATTGAACAAGTCAAATATAAGATTAACGGTTTAAAGTTGATTTCAAGTTTGCAATATGTAATTATTTTTAATTATTTACCGGGATATGATTTCAGAAATCGCAAATTACGAAATATAGATATATCTCCTGGTCTTCTAAATGTCGGTCCATGTTATCAAGAAGAGTTGATCATTTTGTAGAGTCGGTCATTCGTGATATGACACGACTTTCAATAAAGCACGGAGCAATCAACCTTGCCCAGGGCTTCCCGGATTTCCCCGCGCCTCAGGAACTGAAGCGCGCTGCAGCCTCGGCCATAATGGAGGACTACAACCAGTACTCGATCACGTGGGGCGCAAAAGATCTAAGAGAGGAGATAGCAAGAAAAGCGATTAATTATAATTACATTGATGTCGATCCGGAAAGCGAAGTCACGGTTACTTGCGGATCGACCGAAGCCATGATGGCTTCAATGCTGGCTTTGATAAACGAGGGAGATGAGGTCGTGTTATTCGAGCCGTTTTACGAAAATTATGGTCCTGATGCTGCGGTATCGGGCGCTGTCCCGCATCTCGTTCCTTTAGACGGGGACAACAATATCGACGAAGATGCACTTGTTTCTGCTTTCAATAAAAAAACACGCGCTCTCATCCTGAACACCCCAAACAACCCATGCGGGAAAGTTTTTTCGAAAGATGAATTGTCATTGATCGCGGATCTCTGCGAGGAGCATGATGTCATCGCAGTCACTGATGAGATATACGAATATATCCTGTATGATGGCAGAAAGCATATCAGCATTGGCTCGCTGGACAAGATGAAGGACAGAACGATTACAATCAGCGGGTTCTCGAAGACGTACAGCGTCACTGGCTGGCGTATAGGTTACGCGCTTGCAGAAAAAACCCTGACCTCAGCGATCAGGAAGGTGCATGATTTCCTGACTGTGGGGGCGCCTGCTCCGCTTCAGCATGCATGTGTGACCGCCCTGCAATTCCCGGATTCGTATTATGAGGAGCTTGCCAGAATGTATGATGGAAAGAGAATGCTCCTTTATAAAGCTCTAATAAAATCCGGATTCAAGTGCAAGCTGCCTGAGGGTGCGTATTACATACTGGCAGATATACCTGAATGCGCGGGAATGGATGATATGGCTTTTGCCAAATACCTTGTAAGCGAGGTGGGCGTGGCAGCTGTCCCGGGGAGCAGTTTCTACAGGAGCGAAACAGGAAAGCACAAGCTGCGATTTACGTTCTCAAAGAAAGACGAGACTTTGATGGAAGCTGCCAGGCGCCTTGAGGATTTAAGTATTTAAAAACTAATTGATGCAAAATGAAAATCATCATAATTGACTACGGTCTTGGGAACCTTCGCAGTATAGAAAAAGCCCTCCAGTACATAGGTACCGATGTTGAGATCTCAAATGAGCCCTCGGCAATCGATAACGCCGATGCACTGATACTTCCCGGCGTGGGGGCATTTCGCGATGCTATGATGCATTTTTCAACACTTCAACGCGTGGTTAAAGACGCAGTGGACGAGGGCAAGCCGCTCCTCGGGATTTGCCTTGGCATGCAAATGCTGGCATCTGAGAGCGAAGAGGGAGGATTGCACAAGGGTATCGACATAATCCCGGGAAGAGTGATACGGTTCCAGGCATCTGAATTGAAGGTCCCCCACATGGGCTGGAACTCTCTCATCATAAAAAAGAATATACCGCTTCTGGAAAAGGTAGAGAACGGCTCATTCGTGTATTTCGTGCATTCATACTATGTAAAAGCCCACGAAAAATATGAGGCTGCGGCTTGCGATTATGGGATAGAGTTCCCTGCGATAATAACCAATGAGGCGGGAAATGTTGTGGGAACGCAGTTCCATCCTGAAAAAAGCGGCGCAACAGGGCTTCGTATGCTTCGGAACTTTGTGGAGAGTTATGGATCTTGAAGGCTATGCCAAGCGGGGACTCCGGCGCAATGATCCGGCTCTTCGGGAAAAGCTGGCAGAGAGGATACTTGAGATAAAAAATATCTCACGAAAGCACGCCCGGGAGATTGCAGACGCTGTCATCGTGGAGGCTAAAGCCACTCTGGATCCCAGAGGCGAATTGCTAAGACCGATAAACTCAAGGATCACGATGGGAGAATTCGGCGTCGGATCACGCGGCATGGGTGATTTTTATACACATGAGAAAATCGCGCAAGTGATCGGCAGAACCTCTGCTGTCGTGGATTCGTCCCATCTTGACGATTCCGGAGTGGTGCGTGCCGGAGGAAAATATCTTGTGGTCACTATCGACGGCATGCATTCACGCCTCTCGGATTTCCCGTTCCTTGCGGGTTTCCATGTGGCGCGCGCAGCGCTTCGGGATGTGTACGTGATGGGAGCGCGGCCAGTTGCCATGCTTTCGGATATCCATGTGGCTGACGACGGGGATGTAGGAAAGATATTCGACCATATAGCTGGTATCACCGCAGTGTCGGAACTGACGGGTGTACCACTGATAACCGGAAGCACGCTTCGCATTGGCGGGGATATGGTCATAGGGGAGAGGATGACTGGCGGTGTGGGCGCAGTGGGCGTTGCCGAGAGTCTCACCGCGCGTATCCAGGCAGAACCCGGTGATGTAATACTTATGACTGAAGGCGCGGGAGGCGGGACTGTTTCGACGATTGCGCTTTATTACGGGATGCACAACATCGTGGATGAGACCATCAACCTAAAATTCATAGATGCGTGCGAGGGGCTGTTCGATGCCGGGGTGATCGCAAAGATACATGCAATGACCGATGTTACCAATGGCGGGGTGCGCGGGGATGCAAAGGAGATCTCAAGGACTGCGGGGGTCAAACTTATTTTCGAGGAGGAAAAGCTGCGGGCGCTCGTGAACAGTAAGGTGCTTGCGATGCTCGATAAACTTGAAATAGATTATCTTGGCGTCTCGCTGGACGCTCTTTTAATAATAGCCCCTACTGAGTATTCACAGGAAATACTGGATTGCGTCCGCAGGAAAGGTGTGGCTATCGATATCGTAGGAAGGATAGAAGATGGGGAAGGGGCGGAATTGATCATCAATGGGGAAGTTCGCGATTTTACCCCCAGGTTCCGGGAGTCCGCTTACACACCTATCAAGAAGCTTGTGGGGGAGAAAACCCCGGGGGATTTTGAAGAGATGAAAAAGGCTGTGGATAAGGCGGCGGCGCAGGCTATTGAGAAGAAAAGACGGATAATTGAAAGGATAAAAGGCAGAAAGACTCTCTGAATCTGTATTGATTATTTTCGCCCTGCTCTTCCAACAGGCTCATAGATAACGTCTCAGAGTATCAGCTATGGATGGAATGGTAAAAAGAAAGAGCTTCGCCATGACAGGCATACGGTATCATTGCTGAGTGACCATTTGGTTTTCGCCCCCAAATACGGGGAAAGATACTGACAGGTGAGGGTCGCCCAGGGCATAATCTGCAAGACCTGCAAAGAATTGGATATTGAGATCATCGAGATAGCAGTCAATCCTGATCATGTCCATATCTTATTCAGATATCCTCCGAAGTATTCTTTGAGCTATATAGCGAAGAAAATAAAAGGTGTGGTTACTCATTCGCGTAGTGCTTGCAGCAAAGTTGTTAGTATGTTCTGTCAAGTCTTCGGTTGATGACTAATTTCGCGGCATTGCATAGAAAACTTTATTTATCTATTGTTTCAGCCACGGCAGGACTTTCCTTTTAACCCACCTTGCCAGCAATACCATCAATGCAATAAATACCACTATCGGTAGAATGTACCCGGTGAACACGATTAACCCATTTACACTCCCGATAAATCCAATTACGGCCTCCCTGAGCGCTTCAGTTATCCCCCATCCATCGCCTGCTATTGGCGCCGGTTCCATAACATTTACTGTAATAGTGGACATTTCAACGCTCTGGTTTAGATAGTTCATCCTCCCGGTAAGGCTTTCTATTTCCCCGCGCACCCGTTCAAGCTCACGCTCGACTTCAAGAACATCCTTAACCGTGGATGCATTTTTCAATATTTCCTGGAATCTTGATTCCTGTTTTTTGAAGTTATCTAGGCGGGCCCCCACGTCTATCCACTCTTCTGTTACATCCTGGCCTGAAATCTGCCTAGATTTTTCGGTTCCCAATGCTTCTATTTGTTCTATGGTTGAGTAAAAATTCTTCTGAGGAACCCTTATAGTCATCTGGCCGTTTTTGCTCCCCCCCGAATCGTAGGTTGATGAATCTGATATAAAACCCTGGCTTGCCTCTACTATTTTCGTTATTTCATTAGAAGCCTTTTCTACGCTTTTTACCTCCAGTGTAACGCTTGCGGTTGAGATAATCTTCCTGTCGATGATATTAACTGCATTTCCTGTGTCGCCTGTTACCTTTCCCTGTAATGGCGATTCGAATGATTTTGAAGGCGCACCTAAATTATTCGGTCTTGGGGTTTCATTAGACCCCACACACCCTGCTGTTATTACAAGAAGTAAAACCACAAATAATAGTAAGGTTTTATTTTTCATTATTAGTCTGATAATAATCATGACAATATATAATGCTTACTACATCTCAATTATTTATGGTTGAAAAATATCGAGAATTTTATTTTATATTCCTATAATTAGACAATATTGAAGAGTGAAAAGGTATATATAATAATTATAATAATCATACATAGAGGTGTTTTGTGAAAACTTTAAAACTTTTATTTGTAAATTTGTTACTTTTTGTGATCTTGGCAACTCCTGCGCTATCACAAAATGAAACAACGCCTGCTCAAACGACAACAGCGCCTACGGTGGTAGCTACAACCGCTGTGCCGACTGTTGTAGTCACTACAGCTGCGCCCACAGCCACAACAACTCAAGGGAAATTCCGCGTAGGTCCGTCCGTTACGCTAAGACCTGTAACCGATGTGATAGAAACAGACCAGGATGGAATTGTGGAATTGTTTATGAACAACCCGTCTTTGAACGATGTGACGCTAAACGTTGATGCACGCATCAGTGTACCCGCCGGTATACATGTTTACGGTCAAAGTTTCGGAGAGGCGGCAGGTGCAGGAGTGGTATCAGGTACGTTCAGTGTTCCACCTGGCACGGCAAGGACAATAGCAGTTGTTATAAAAGCAGATAAATCAGCAAGGATAGGCTCGCATACTATTCAGTTTACAGGGTTGTATTATCCTGGCGACAATAAAGACGCTTATCAGCCTTTGAGTCTTACATACTCTGTAACCGTCAAGGCAGCGTCAAAGAATCCAGAGAGTGCCGAACCTACAAATCCCAAAGCGGTTCCAACAGGGGCAGAGACACCCAAAGTACAATTACCTGGATTTGGTGCTGTACTGGCTATCTTTGGTGTATTTGCAATTGCACGAATACTTTCAAGGAAAAAATAGATAGATCGAAAACGATTCAAGTTCAGCTGAAATATATTTTTTCCAGCTGAACGATTTATCTACCGATATCCGATTTGGGCGGAAAGAAGAGTATCATGAAGCGCACATGTAAAATATTTAAGATTGTACTATACGGTATACTTTTATTGTTGGTTGCTGGCAATCAGGCTCTTGCCCTGGGCGACACCTGGACTACCAAAGCCCCTATGCCTGTTCCCTTAGGTGGTGTTGCAGCAGCTGCTATCGATGGTAAATTATACGTTGCGGGGGGGCGTGATGTTTCCGGTACCGCTGTTAATATCTTGCAGGTGTACGACCCGGCAACAGACGCATGGACAATAAAGGCTCCGATGCCCACGGCTCTATCCGAGTCGGCAGCCGAAGTGATTAATGGAATCCTTTACGTCATAGGGGGCACCAGTGGAACGCGCGAGGATCCCTCGCTACAGGCTTATAACCCGGCAACGGACACGTGGACAACACTTGCTCCCATGCCTGGAGGTCGGTATCAGGGAGATGGTGCAGGAGTGATCAACGGACAGCTTTATATCCCGGGTGGATGGACCGTTTCCCCAGGACTTCCCAATAACAACCTTTTTGTCTATAACCCATCAACGAACAGTTGGAGCAGTAAAGCAAACATGCCAACGCTCAGTGCCTGCGGAGCTAGCGGGGTAATTAACGGGAAATTCTATGTCATAACACCGTGCAATGGCTACAGCGGCTTTAGAAACTTTTTGCATGTTTATGACCCGGTAACAGATATTTGGACTAGTCTTGCTCCATCACCGAATGTGCACGCTTATGCGGCTTCGGGGGTAATCGGAGGGAAATTTTACGTTGCAGGTGGCGCGGATAGCTCTGGCGCAACCACAGCCGTACTGGACGTCTATGACCAGGCTACGGACACATGGACAAGTAAGGCTCAAATGTCGGCGCCACGGTCTTCCACTGCAGCTGTAGTAATCAATGGCGAGCTATATGTTGCAGGTGGAAGTAGCGGAAGTACAGTTTTAGGTACATTAGAGGTTTATACTCCTACTACCGTCCAACCCACGATTCAAGCCACTATACCTACCGTTCAAGCTACTACGGTTAAACCAACAGTTGAATCCACTACAGTCCCATCTACAGTTCAAGCTACTACGGTTAAACCAACAGTTCAGGCAAAATTCCGCGTGGGTCCGTCTGTTACGCTGAGACCTGTAACCGATGTGATAGAAGCCGACCAGGATGGAATCGTGGAATTATTTATGAATAATCCATCTTTAAACGACGTAGTGTTGAATGTGGACGCTAGTATAAGTGTACCGAGTGGCTTCCACGTATCCGGTCAAGGTTTCTCCCAGGCAGCAGGTGCGGGAACTGTATATGGTACATTCAATGTTCCGCCGGGTAATGCAAGGACGATAACAGTTACAATAAAAGCAGATAAATCGGCAAGGATCGGTTCACATACTCTTCAGTTCAGCGGCTTGTATTATCCGGGCGATAATAAAGACAATTATCAGCCCATAAGTCTTACATACTCCATAAATGTAAAAGAGCCTTCAGAGGAACCAGGGTTCCCCCCAACAACAGTTACATCCACACCAAAAATACAAATACCTGGATTCGGTGTTGTACTGGCCATAATCAGTATATTCATGATTGCAGGTCTGCTTTCAAGGAAATTAAGTAAATGAAAAAAACAATTTTATTTTTTTTACTTATTGTACTTTTAATTAATAATGCTTCAGCTTATACGTTTACAAATATCGGAGGAGATTTTAAGGTAGTATACCCAACAGGCTGGAATTATATCGAAGAACCTGACGGTTCTGACCAGACTTTTAGCAGCCAGACCGGGCGCGCGTGGGTAAAAGTTGTTGTTGTGCCTTCCGAGGGGATGAGTTTTGACGAAATAGTAGGTGATAGAATAAGATATCTCAACAGTTTGGGTGTTTACCCCTTTAGTGAAAATTATGTAGCAATTAATGGTGTGACCGGTAAAGAATTGATGTTTTATGAAGAGTATCAACAGAAAGAATATAAGGAAAGGCAGGTACTCATTTTATCAGGCAATAATTATTTTGTAATAACAGGGGGTTCACTGACAAGTGACTATCCATTTTTTTCAGATGACCTGGACAAAATTACAAATTCGTTTACACTCATAAAACCCGCTACCGGTACAGCTCCTACTCCAACACCCATAGAAACTGTCAAAGAACTATCCGCAAGCGTTTCGCTTCATAGGGAGAAAATAAATGTGGTAGTCGGGGAGGACGTTCTGTTAAGATTGTCTGTGGTCAATCTTATTACAAAACCTGTTATGAATGTTCAGGTAATTATAAAACCCCCTTCCGGCATGTCTGTTGCTTCAACAGAATTCACTCAGGGTGCAGCAGGGCAATATACTTCGACATACAAGCTTGAACCCGGCGCAACCAGAGATATTGAAGTGAGATTAAAGCCTAACGAAATAGGCGATTTTGTTGTGGAAGGATGGGTTGTATATTATTTTGGGGACGACATAAAGACAAAAAAAGAAGAAATTTTGAAGGAACCCATAACAGTAAGGTCTGCCGGGGAAATCACATCAACAATTACCCCAAACGATGGAGGAACATCCGATGGTTCATCTATAATTTTGGGGCTTATAGCCATATTTGCGATGATTTTTATGGCATATGTAATTTTTAATAAGGTATATAAAACATTTAAAAATATATCAGGGAAAGCTAAAACCCCAACAGCAGTAGAGGTTGGTGCGTCAGAGGTTGATGATTCGCTGCCACCACATATTGAGGAAGGGTATAAGGAAGAACAGGTAAAAATTAATCCAAAGATAGAAAAAGAATCAGCGTTCGAAGCTGAAAAAAGAAAACAGCATAGTCTTTTGCCGCCTGAGAATCTCGATATCGATACCAGGAACTACCTGAGTTTTGGGTTGAATACCGCAATTTCAATGCTGGATGCTGAAATCGCAAAGCCTGAAAACGATGCGTTGCAGATGCAGGGAGCGATAAAGAAAGACGAGAATCTCCTTGGCAATCTCGGAAGCAGGCTTGTAAATAAAGAGATTTCAGACCAGACTTATAATGATTTGAAAAACAAGTATATGAAAAAGATTTCCGAATTGAAAAGCAAAGTCATGAATCTTGAAAGCGATTCAGCGAAACTGAAAAAAATTCGTTCATTTCTCCATGAAAAAGGAAAATATTACGAGTAGAATACAATACGTTATTCTGGTTATTTTTTTTATTTTCCTAACTAACACAGCTTCAGCTATTGAGCATAATTACGTATCTCTTACTTTAACACCGGGAGAAGAACTAACCCAGACTACCAGTTTTACAGGGGCATATAAGCGCTTATTTGCCGCGGCTGACGCTTCGGGTAATGCAGCATCATGGGCCACACCAAGACGCATAGATTTCGGTCCAATCGATCCTGGAGAAAGAATTGAACGGGAGTATACGATAAGTGTTCCCAGGAGTCAAAAACCCGGCTATTACGAGTTGATCTGGAAATATAGCTGCAAATATACGGATGGAACGACCTGCACGTCCATAAGTGATACAGTGCTTCAAATCACTGTAGAAGTGGAGTCCGCACCAACAACATCCCCTAGTGAGTATAAATCTCTTACAGTGGCGCAGGGAGATGAATTAAATGATTATTTATCTTTTTCAGCCAGGAGTGATGAACATGGGTTGTATGCCTGGGCTGACGCTTCGGGTAATGCAGCATCATGGGTCACACCAAGACGCATAGATTTCGGTGAAATTGGCCCGGGAGAGAACCCTCAAAAATACTATACGATAAGGGCTCCAATAAATCAAGAACCTGGTTATTATGATCTTATCTGGACATGGGGCTGTGGATACCAAACCGGAGAAACCTGTAAACCTGTTACAGGCGTCACGGTGCTTAAGATTATCGTAGAGGCAAAGGGCAGACCAGCATTCACACCAGTACAAGAAAGTTCAACTGATCCAATCATTATGGCGTTCAGTTTCAGTTTAATATTATTTATTATCTGGATATATATTATAATCTGGATCGTCAGAGATGCCAATAAGCGGGGAAAAAGCGGAATCCTGTGGGGAATTGCAGCATTCTTCTTATTTTTAGTTGGTCTGTTAATATATCTTATAGCAAGACCAAAAGCAAATCTTGAATTATGTAAATATTGTGGAAAAGAAAAATTAGAAACATTAACCCAATGTCCACACTGCAAGAAATCCACAACATCTGCCTTCATACCAACTCCTGCACCCATGCCAGTCCCGCATCCTGCTATTCCCGAAAAACCCCAAGGGACTATTGACGAATTAAAAAAGCAAAAGGAAAAGCTCAATAAAATCAATGCACTTCTTGAAAAACTGGATGAAAAGCTTGCTCAAGGTGAAATAACAGAAGCCAGGTACACAGAATTATCTGAGCAATACGGAAACGAGGCTGAGAAACTGAAGAATATGATAACAGAAAAAGAGCTTATGAAAGAGGTTGGGCTTTAAACCGATGGTAAAAGGAATTACCGGGAAGATATCAAGTTAAAAAATGCCAAAAGTTGAAAAAAAAATAGGAATGCATACACTTGAAGTCGATTATTCTCAATTGACAAATATTGCAAAAATAAAATTGGACGGTGAAGAGCTACTATCCAAGTTTTTAATACGACCATTTGGAAGGGATCATATAGAAATGGTTTCCGTGGGCAAGAAAAAATATCATGTAAAGTTTGGTGGGATGATGAAATATAATATAATGATTCAGGAGGCGAATAGCAATTCTGAAGAATTGGAAAACTCAGATGATATTAAATTTCATAAAGATAGGCTCGGTAAAATCAATGCTCTTCTTGATAAATTGGATGAAAGGCTTGCGCAGGGCGAGATAACTGAAGCTCGATACAAGGAGTTATGTGAACAATATAGAACTGAAGCTGAGAGTCTAAAGAATCATGTAACAGAGCAGGAGCTTTTGCAGGAGGTTGGACTCAAAGCCGAGGAGGATGAAGAGGTCAAGTATCAAAAGGAAGTGCAGAAAAAAAGTGGTACTCTTGCCGCTTTTCTAAGTTTCCTGATTCCGGGTATTGGTCAAATATATTGCGGCAGAGGGGGAAGAGGGATAGTGATTTTTGTATTGAATATTTTTTTGGTTTACGTGTTCGTATATGGCGTTGTGACAGACCCGAATTCTGATGAGCCAGCCATTCTATTTTTATTATTGCTCTTAGTTTGGATATGGAATATTTATGATGCCTACAAACTTGTTAAGGAATTAGCGAAAAAGTAACACATCTGAGCCTCAGGCAAACCTGACATTACGGCTTGAAATCCTAAAATAAACTTCCGCAAAACCTCATATTCCCAGATATTGTCAATTTAAAGGGATATATTTAAATATCTTCAAAATTTTCTCCAGATGATGGATTTCTAAGAAGACGTTTTCAGAAAAAACACATTGTAGAGGCAGTTTCTCTTTATCAAAGCGGTCTATCGTTAAAAAATAACAGAAATTTCTGAGTTGATTTCAAGTTGAAAATTGTGCCCCTTCCTATTGGCAATAGACAAAACAAAAAATGGAAGAATGGAAAAGGTCATTACCCACTGCCTCATGCTCTCATAGGTTGCTAGAACCATAACCTTTATAGTCCTACAATCTTCATGAACTTGCATATTTGCGCTTGAATTAAAACAGAGTTCAAGTAAACATATTGAAATCCCAAATCCATGAACATTCTCCGGATGCCCCGTTCTTAGAAGGGCGATCGGTGACTGCAGACATTGGGCATTATTTGCATCGTAAGAACGTCTTGATTCATGGTAACAACTAAAAACAAAGGCACTAGTTTTACAAAAAATATATGAAATATGTAAATTTTTCCCTATGTGCTCTTTTTAAGTGTTTTTAACACAGCACCTAATAAAAGGAGTACAGTCCCTGGAAAAGCAAATAGCCCGACACTAAAAAGTCCGAGTATCGATAAAGTGAGAACCAAAAGGCTTCCAATCCATGCCATAAGAACGCTCCGATAACATCCTAATGCAGCTATAGATGCACAAAAAACAAAGAACAGGAAAACTGGATTAAATGCTCCCTCCCAGACTGTTCCTGTAACAATAGTCTTGCTGCCGTTAGCGTATTGAGTCTCCTTAACTTCCGCGTTAGGCAATCCGGCAAAAAAGAAGAAAAGCATTGGAACTGCTATCAGGATTAAACCTAATAAACCGAAGAGTTTGGGATTATACCGAAGCTGTTTCGTTTTATCCATTGCTGATATTCCACTTTACTGAACTCTTTTTGAAGAATCATAAATCTATTTGGGAAATAAAAGTTCTTGTTAATATGCATTAGAACAATCAATAATGGATAATAACTCATGCCCCGATGCCAATTTTTTGAATAATATGAAATTCATAGCCAGAAATTCTCTGCCTAGATCATAAGCAACCCTCTTTGCCAGTCATTGATTATCTTGATAGCTGCCCTTGTTTCATCCACTTCGCCTTTCTTCTTCAGGAAGTTACTCTGTTTGCCTATGAGTTCAAGGACATCATAAGAATTCTGTCCTTCTATTGCGACATGATAGAACGATTCCAGAGCACTTTTGTTTTCAGCGCACATTTTCTCTATTATCTTCATGGCCACGCCGACGGGATCCTCCAGGTGTGATGCACTTTTTATAGAAAGAAGGCCCTGTAAATACTGGTCATTCTCGCCAAAAGGTATCACTCCGGGGGTATCTATGAACATGATTCGCGAACCTGCATCAACAAGTTGAACTCCTTTTGTGTGGCCGGATATCGGGGATGTGCCGGCTTTGTGTTTCCCCGCCACCCCATTGATCACCGATGATTTGCCCGTGTTGGGATAGCCAAGTGAACCCACCAGTATGTTGCGTCCTTTTATGCCTGCGATTTCAAGTATTTTGTGCCTTAACATTGTTGTACCGAACCTTTCCTTGCTGGACACAAAGACCGTGGGTGCAATTTTTGACAGGCGGATTTTGGTTTTCTCAATAGTTTCCTTTGATACAAGATCGCATTTGTTAAGGACTATTATGAAAGGCTTCTTTGAACGCGCTATGTCCCGCTCCACTTCGCTGTTTCGCGTCTCGTCGGGAAACCTGGCATCTACGACCTCAAGAAGGATATCGGCTTTCTTTATAACATCTTTTACCATCACCTTGTAGCTTGCCATGTCATGCGCTACGGCGCACGAGGATATAAGGATGTGTTATGATATTTGCGCTTTTATAAAAAATAGAGAGCAAGCAAACCGACGGAACTGCATTAATTCTGTCACATATGGGATTGCAGACGACAGATTTCTGATTCTTTTACAGGCGATCCAAAACAACCATATTCAATTAGAGGGGGTATTGTATATCCAGCCAATACCCATAAGAGTTACGCTTTCTAGGTCAAGATAATTGAACCATTTAAGTTTCAATGAACCTGGTCTTAGTTTAAAGAATTAAGTTCATATATATTTAAGTTATATGGAATCTGGATACTAATGATAATAACATTGAGGGTTCGTCACAAATATTGAAATTGATTCGGGAAAACAAATGGAAAGATTATCCGAGAGGAAATTTCTGACATCTCAGGTCGACTGGGTGAAAAAAGAGTCAAAAACCCAGGCAAATAATTTTGCTGAACTTAGCCAAAGGGTTGCGCAATTAGAAAAATCAGAAAAAGAGCTCAAGATAGTTGAAAAGATCCTGCAACACCGGATAGCTATGGAGAAGTTCATCACCAGTATTTCAACAAGCTTTATGAACCTGCCTTCTGACAAAATAAACATTGGTATCAACAGAAGCCTGAAAATAATAGGAAATTTTGCAGAGGTTGATCGAAGTTGTGTATTCCAATTTTACGATAACGGGAAAAAAATGGATAATACTCATGAGTGGTGTGCAAAAGGCATAGGACGGCAAATGCAGAACCTCAAGGGATTATTAACAGATGATTTTCCATGGTCTATTAAGAAGATAAAGAAATTTGAGACAATTCATGTTCCGAGTCTGATCGAACTGCCGGCTAAGGCACGTGCTGAAAAAAAAAGTTTTCAAATTCAAGGGATTAAATCCCTCATAATCGTTCCTATGGTCTATGGCAACTCTTCAATTGGATTTCTAAGATTTGATTCGATAAGGAGAGAGAAAACCTGGCTGGAAGATGACATTCGATTGCTCAAAATGGTAAGCAAAATTTTTGTGAATGCACTGATGTTCAAGAAAGTGGGCGAAGAACTTAAAGAATCGGAAGAAAAATATCGAACACTTTTTGATACAATGGTGCAGGGGGTCGTCTGCCAAAATGCTGATGGAGAGATAACCTCTGCAAATCCCGCTGCTCAAAGGATGTTAGGTCTAACGCTCAATCAGATGCAGGGCAGAACACCAATGGATCCTCGGTGGAAGGCGATCCATGAAGACGGCTCGGATTTCACGGGAGAAACTCACCATGCCATGATTGCCCTGAAGACCGGAAAAGAAGTCAAGAACGTGGTCATGGGCGTCTTTGATCCTGAAAAAGAAGAATCCAGGTGGATCAATGTTCATTCTATACCGCAATTCATACCTGGAGAAGACAAACCCAACAAGGTATGTACAACTTTTGAGGACATCACTGAACGCAGGCATGTGGAAGTATTACTTAAGCGGAGCGAAGACCGCCTTTCAGAGACCCAGAGAGTAGCGAGTATAGGGAATTGGGATTGGAACCTGCAAACAAATGAATTATATTGGTCTCCTGAAAACTATCGAATTTTTGGATTCTCCCAGATGGAATTTAGTCCATCAGTCGAAAAATTCCTGGATACGGTTCATCCTGATGACCGGGAATTTGTCAAAAAATCCATTGATGATGCATTAAATATGAAAAAATCTTACGACATTGATATGCGCATAATACGGTCCGACGGCATAGAGCGTATTGTGCGCGCAAAGGGTGAAGTATTTTTTGATGATTCAGGTAAACCCATAAAAATGTTTGGAACAGTCCAGGACATCACAGAATGGAAACAGTCCGAGGCCAGACTGAAGCATTCAGAGGAAAAATACAGGGATCTGTTCGAGAATGCAAATGATGTGATATGCATAATAGATTCTGATCTGAAGTATAAGGATGTCAATAAAAAGACAGAGGAGATGTTGGGTTACACCAGGGATGAAATGCTGAATATGACTGTATTTGACATTATCCCGGCGGAACAAATCCCCATATCTGAAATTGAATTCAATAAATTAATTAAAGAAGGATCGTATGAAAAGTTTGTCGGGAAAGCCCGCACAAAAGATGGGCGACTTATTGACGTCGAAGTAAGCTCATCCGCTATTAAAGAGGGAGATAAAATCATAGGTTCAAGAGATATTATACGTGATATTACAGAGCGCATGCTGATCGAAGAGGCGTTGCGAGAACGTGAGGAGCAATACCGTAATATAATAGAATATTCCAACGATATGATCTGGATTCTGGATCCAGAAGGCAATTTCCAGTTCTTTAACAAACGCTCTGAAGAGATGAGCGGGCATAGATTGGAGGATTGGAAAGCTAAGTCTTTCATTCCACTTATCATTGAAGATGATTTGCCCAACGCTATTGAAGTATTCCACAAAACAATGAGTGGTCAACCTCAGCAGTATGAGGTATCTATTAAAAAGATAGATGGCAGTATACTAATTCTTTCAGTAAATACAGCTCCAATTTATTCAAAAGGAAATGTTGTAGGATCGGTGAGTTTTGGCAGGGACATCACCCAGCGAAAAAGGGCAGAGGAGGAACTGCGGAAGAGGGATCGCCAGCAAAAAGCGATTCTCAATAACATACCTGATATGGCCTGGTTGAAAGATAAGGAGAGCAGATATATAGCAGCGAATGAAGCTTTCGCGGCCTCGTGCGGAGTGAGTCCTGAAGAGTTGGTCGGCAAAACTGATCTTGATTTATGGCCGAAGGATTTGGCAGAAAAATACAGGGATGATGATAGAGACGTCATGGAATCAGGAAAACAAAAACAGCTGGAAGAGCCTTTAACAAATATTGAAGGCAAAAAGACGTGGGTGGAGACGATCAAAACCCCGATTTATAACGATGAGGGTGAGGTCATAGGTACGACTGGAATTGCTCATGATATCACAGAACGCAAAAAAGCAGAAGAGCAAATAGAAAAATCCCTCAGAGAAAAAGAAGTGCTCCTCAGGGAAGTCTACCACCGGGTGAAAAATAATATGCAGATTATCACAAGCCTGCTGAGGCTTCAGTCCAGATATATAAAGGAGGAAGAGTACCGTGAGATGTTTAAGGAAAGCCAGAGCAGGATCAAGTCAATGTCTCTTGTCCACGAGAAACTTTATCAATCCAAAAACCTGGCGCGAATTGATTTCAAGGAGTACGTAGGGGATATGGTAAAAGATCTGTTTCAGTCCTATGGAGCCAATAAAGGAAACATAGCACTAAATATAGATGTTAAGAAAACTTCATTGGGTATCGATTCCGCGATTCCTTGCGGGCTGATTATCAACGAACTCGTTACCAACTCTTTGAAATATGCATTTCCAGAAGGCAGGAAAGGTGAAATTAAGATATCTCTCCGTTCACCTTATAAAAAGGCAATTGAACTGGTAGTAGCTGATAATGGCATAGGTATTCCTGAAGATGTGGATTTTAAAAGAACAAAATCGCTGGGTTTGCACCTTGTTACAATGCTGGCAGAAAATCAGCTTCATGGCGAGATAAACCTGAATCGAATCAAAGGGACCAAATTTAAGATTAAATTTAAGGAAATGAAATGATGGCAGAAAAAAGAATATTGATTGTGGAAGATGAAATTATTACTGCGGAGGACATAAGAGAAAGTCTGCAGGATATGGGGTATATGGTTCTTGGGATAGTATCATCAGGGGAAGAGGCTATAAAAAAGGTGGAAGAGGATATTCCGGATTTAGTGCTGATGGATATTATGCTCCGGGGAGAAATGGATGGGATAGCGGCTGCAAAGCAAATACGTTCCGTTTTCAATATTCCGGTTGTGTATCTCACTGCTTATTCAGATAAAATAATACTTGAACGGGCAAAAATAACAGAGCCATTTGGCTATATCCTTAAACCATTCGATGAAAGGGAATTGCAGATCAATATTGAAATAGCTCTCTACAAGCATAAGATGGAAAGAGAATTAAAAGAGAGCGAGCAATGGCTTGCTGCAATCCTTAGAAATCTGGGCGAGGCTGTGATCGCAACGGATGAAAAAGGAATCATAAAATTTATGAACCCTTTTGCAGAGGCACTAACTAGTTGGAAACGGGAAGATTCCTTGGGGAAACCTCTGACAACCGTCTTCAATGTCATAAACGAGGGAACGGACGAAAAGATAGAGAATCCTATAATGAAAGCAATCAGAGAAGATATTTTCTACGGTCTGGCTGATAATACGCTATTGATAACAAAAGAAGGATTGAAAATACCTGTTGATATTATCGGTTCAACAATCAAAGATGATAGGAATCGCGTTATTGGTATTGTATTGATTTTTTCTGATATTTTCGAGCGTTTAAAGATTGATCAGGCTCTAAAAATCTCCTAAAATTAGGATGAGATTTATCATTGATATCTGTAATAAAAATCACATTAAACCATCGTTGCGAGTTTCTTGAGGAATTCATCAGGCAAAAAATATCCCAAAGATTCAGCTTAATTATCACTTTCTACAATATTGATGTATCAAATATTCAAACGGTTTTCAAGTTCCTGCATGTGTTTACGGGTCGTAATGAATTTCTGGGAACAGATAATTGGCGAAATTGCACAAAGTGTGTAAAATTCTCATTATTTAAATATGCATTCCAGGTATAATCCTCGTAGAGGATTTCATCTTTTTGTAAAAATAAAAAATAACAGCAATGCTGTAATTTCTAAAAAGTGTAGGCAATGTGAATTAATTAAACCTTATCTTGACTTCTTTTTTGCCTTTGTTGCCTTGGTTGATTTCGTTGCTTTCTTCATTTTAATTACCTTTCTTGTCTTTACAGCTTTCTTCTTTTCGATTACTTTTTTTGCTTTACCTTTTTTGATTTTAGCTCTTGTAGCTTTAGGTTTTGCTATACTGGTCAGTATTTCACGTCTTGATTTCCACCATGAAGATACTGTCATTTATTCGCCTCCATCATAATGATTAGTATTATGATATATATAAGATACATATTAATGATATTTATACATATCTGTTATAATTAAGTATTTTGAGGGGAATGCGCGGGCACCCAAGATAGATGATCACTTCGTATGAACAAATGCAATTTTTCATATTTATCTATGAATCTGTTGGATTCATGAATAGTTTCACTCTGCTTGGATCGAGTGCTCATATCCCAAGTGCCATTTATGAAATGAGGTGATCAACATGGATTTATTCTGATGCTGTGTTATCCATCGTGCTTCCGAGCTACGTGGTATGAGAGGAAAAGTCACTTCAGCGGTGTACACGAACGTGCTTTACAGGGTATAGAACAGGAAAAGAAAAGGGAGAGCAAACAGAGTGCAACTGAAATCAAGAATACCTTATCGACATGATCCATGCGTATGTCATTGGGACAATATTGAGAGTGCAATAGCCTATGCCTGAAAGGAGAGGTCTGGAGCATCCAGCTTCGCGTCCACCACTACATGCCATACCCCAGGCGAGTATTTCTTGATTCTCCGCACACCCAGTATCTCCGCCTTCCGATGCATTTTCCCGGCCGCCTCTATTACCCTTTCAACCGAACGGCGCTCGATAGCTTCAGGCACAGCTTCATGGTAATGTAAAATACCACCTGGCAGGAGAGCGCGGATGCCGTGCTCAAGATACATATTTGCCTCCAGATATCCCATGATAACCCTGTCCGCTATCCCGATAGGACAGACGACCGCGCAGTCTCCAATTACAGGTTCAACTATTTCTTCGACCTTATTGAGCTTGACATTTTCTTTCAAGTAATCGAAGGCTACAGGATTAATTTCTAACGCGATTATCTTTTTTGGCGCTGAATGTACTGCCATTGGTATCGAGAAATATCCGATTCCAGCGAACATATCCAGAACGATTTCACCCCGCCCTAATTTGCTCATCCGCCTTTTTTCATTCTGGTTGCCCTGGGAATACATGATCCTCATTGCATCGAGCTTAAAGATACAGCCATTCTCCTTGTGTAAAGTTTCGGTGATTTCACCCAGGATTATTTCCCGTTCAGGTTTCCTTGTTTGCCCGGCTATTCCCCTGTCAAGAAGCACCGTTCTGCATCTTGGATAAATGGAGAGTAATGCCCTGCCTATCTCTGTCTTCCGGTTCTCAAGCCCTTCTTTGAGAGATACGATGATAATATCCCCAAGAACCTGCCATCCAGAAGGCAAGAGTTTTTTCTCATGTTCTGGTATATCGAGAATTTCGTCGAGTGTCTTT
The DNA here is from genome assembly GCA_027460535.1 of Candidatus Methanoperedens sp. NCBI lineage: Archaea > Methanobacteriati > Methanobacteriota > Methanomicrobia > Methanosarcinales > Candidatus Methanoperedentaceae > Candidatus Methanoperedens > Candidatus Methanoperedens sp. The sequence goes on along the minus strand of JAPZAR010000007.1, from coordinate 66,476 downwards.
TTAGGAAGATAGAATTGCGGATTTTCCTGCTCTATCAGTGTGAGATCCTTGGTTACATAAGATCCCCTTACCGGGATCTCAACAAGACCATTATTTTTTACGAGTTTTCTTTCCTTTTCAACCGCATCCTCTAAGAAAAGTCTCTGCCTGACGGCTTCTGCTTCCTCTTTCCTTGCAAGAACCGCTTTCATGAATTCTTAACTATATACAATATATCACTCAGGATAGAGCTTGCAGTTTCTACCGAACCCGCGCCCTTCCCGCTGATTGTGATTCTTCCCGCAAGGTCTGTCAATATAGAAGCAACGTTCAGAGTACCCCCCACTGCGAGCGGATGGCGCTTTGGAACAAGGCGCGGAGCGACAGTAAGGTTTCCATTCCCGGCCTCGCAGATAAGTTTCACGACATAATTGTTCTTGTTCGCAAGCTCAAGGGCTTCAGGTATGATCTTTGTGATACCTGTGACATCAACATCCCGATGTGTGGCACATTTTCCGAAGACCGAGTTCGCGATTATGACAAGCTTGCATGCCGAGTCTATACCTTCCACATCATAGGTCGGGTCGGCTTCAGCTATGCCCAGTTCCTGCGCTTCCTTCAGCACAAGCTCATAAGGCAGTCTCTCCTCTGCCATCCGCGTAAGGATGTAATTGGTTGTGCCGTTGAGTATGCCTTCTATCCCGATAACCGAATTTCCAGCAAGAGCCTCATGAATCAGGTTGAATATCGGGACTGCTCCGCCCACTGTGGCTTCATACCTGAACATCATCCCATTATCCTCTGCTGCTTCTTTCAACTCCGAAAACCGAAGTGCTAGAGGGCCTTTATTGGATGTGACCACATGCTTTCCCGATTGGAATGCTGCCAGCATATTTCCAAGTCCGGGCTCGCCGTTTTCGATATTGGTAGGAGTTGCTTCAACTACGATATCATGTTCCACCCCGGCGATGAGCGAACGCGTGCTTTCCCGTCCGGTTGCGACAGTACCGGTCTGTTTTTTTCTTTCAATAGCCCTTTCCAGGTCTATTCCCCGCGGATCTATCTCACATCCGGCTGAATCCGCTATCCCTATTACGCGAAGGTCAATCCCCTGTTTCTTTAGATACTCATTTTTTTTCTGGATGGATCTGGCTACACCCTGACCTACGGCGCCGAACCCGATGATGGAAAGCCGCACTTCCCTCATGCTGCCTCCGAGTTAAGCTGGATCGGTTCTATCATCAACAGATCTTTTTTATTCGCAACACTTCTTAGGATCTCAAGCGCTTTCTTGAGTTCTTTTTCTCCTACCGCATTGATCACGAGGTATGCTGAAGAAGTCTTCTCTATTGCCGGCATAGAAAGCGAAAGATCAACAACCTCTGCAAAACCCGTTGAATCTATTTTATCAATGGTATCTCCGATGTCCGAATGGATAATATGCCCGATAAGAACAACTGAAACAGATGAACGAAGCCTCTCTTCCCCGACTCTTGCCACTTTGACACCGCTATTTTCAAGGCGTTCGATGAGGTAATGAAGAACCTTCTGGTCTATCTCAAAAGTGATTTGGACAGGGATCGTTCCTCTGGGAGTTTTCTCTTCGTGTTGATGCACAACACTCATAATATTCCCGTGTAGTTCCGATATCGGTGAAAGCGCCAGAACAAGCTGGCCGGGAATATCCTTGAGTTCAAGAGTCATGGAAACAATCATAATCCTCCACTATGCAGAGGGGATTAATAAGTTTATTTAGTCAGGTCGCGCCACTCTATGAGCCCGCCTGCGGCGGTAACTATGCCTCCGATCACAACTGCATAGAGCCCATATCCAACACCGGCCTGTATTACTTCCCCAAAGATGGAACCTGAGAATAGACCGATATCACGCAGGCTCCACAGGTTTACAACCCCGCCGCCAATTATCAGGATCCCGCATGCGATCATCGCTGAACTTCGGATCTTGTCGCGAAGAATGAGCGAAGCCGCGATACTTACTATCCCAAGAGCCAGGACGCCGAGCCCCTGGAATCCCCAATTTGAATTCTCTCCTACAAGCCGCAGCAACATCCCGCTCCCACTTGCAGAAAAGAGACCATTGACCGATAGGCTTGAAGTCGCACTTGTTGCATGGAACCACGGGAGAAATATGCTTATTATGGAGATAATTCCCCCCATTGTTGTTAAAATCTGACCGCTCGAAAAACCTTTTTTTGTACCCATAGAATCTTCACACGTTTTTCTAATATAAATAATTATTTCAGGATAATTTTCTAACTTCGGTTTTCCGAGACCTTAAAAAAATGTGGGCAGGATATGGCGGTATTAAAAAAATCTTCTCCCCTCCAGGACCATTCATTTGACAAAAAGCTAATTTCACCATTTAAGAGCGATGGTTTTTCCCTATGATACTGTACACAATCTTCACATACCTGGTACCCTATGTACGTATTATTATACCCCCACCATCGCAATGGAAGCCATTCTGAAGATATGTCATTGGATTTAATTCACCACCGCCAATTTTGAAAAAATTGAAAGAACATTATTAAACAATACTAAATTATAGAATATAATCAAAGCGAAATATCCAAATTTTTCTCCAAGTCTAAAATATCTGTGACAGAAATAGATGATCGCTGACATATACAGTATCTTGAAAAACAAAGCTATCATAAATCCGAAATTATCAAATAAATAATACATTAATCTGTTTGCTTCGTGAAGTTTTAAGATTTCAAGGGCATAATAAGTAAATCCAACATCAAGCACTTGAAAGCCAGTAACTATGCATAGAGCTTCATCATACCTCAATTTCAGCAAATTCATAACCTAGTCCTCCTATAGACCGCCGCTTTTCAAGGGACGTAATCTGCGACCTTAGAATTAACAATAGTTTTGCACAACAGCATGATTAATGTTGAGAAAAAGATTGCCAAGGAGATTTTTCATTGATGATATGGATTGTTTACCTTCGGGAAGTAAGTATCACTTTTCTTATAATCGCATGCCATTTTCGATTTGTTGCAATCGGTTTGCCTCTCAGCTTTCTAATCGATTCCCAAATGGGTATTTACAACTTAGTAAAATATTTTTTCAATATAATTTTATTTTACTTACTATAACTTTTTAATGGGTTGATCAAAATAGACTCAAGTCGCAAATTGCCAAATATGATCAAGACTTCTGCACATTTTGCTGGGCTTGCCGTAATTATGTCCCTTTCCTGTAGATTGCAATTAAGTTTGAATATAGATTAAACCTCTCGTAATAGACAGGTAGTTTTTAAGCTAAACCCTTACTGACTGTTAAAGCCAGACACATAATATTTAAGTTTGTGAAATAAATAAGAGTTATGTTATTTGAACGGTGAAACAATGAATGACGTCCAAGGTTCAATGATGGAAGGGTTTTACTCGCATTTCTTTGGTCGTGATCTTGTTTATCTCATTGCTGGTGGACTATTTATCAGTATTTTTAACTATACATTATGGGGAGAGATTGATCTTCCGCAACTATCTTCAAAATTAATTGGTTTCTTGGCGATTTTTTATATAGCTGGGGTAGCACTACATCGCATTGCGACTGAGGTAATCTGTCCCATTGAGAAGGATTCTATAAATACCCTCTATAAATCCCCCTATGATTATAAAAGTCAATATACTATCTTACAAGATTTGATAGATAATTACGATGAGAAAGTATTAAATTCACTTGAAAGATTGACTTACTTTTCTGTATTAGAAATGTCTATAGGGTCTGCGTCTTTACTTGGAGGATTTGTGATGTCAATAGTTGCTATTGTTCGTTTTCTTACCGAAAAAATAAGTCCCTCAGTGTACTATATTTTATTAGCAATTATTTTGCCAATCTTTGGGTATTACATGTTAAAACACGGACACTACATAAGTATAGAGGAACAAAAAAATGAAGTCGCTCTCATTCATGGAATAAAATTGAAAAGGGAACGAACGCTTTTTCCATATGATTGATTAATTGCGTATAATTTTTTGTTTTACGCATTTCAAAATACGGGGTTATGGGTGTGTATAAACTAAATGAAAGGATAGTTTATAAATAATAATTATATTTGAATAATTATAATATATTATCAAACATAGGTTTAAAATTTTTTCTCACTAATATTATAATAATCTTCGTCCAGTTCTGTGGACTCCTTCAAAATTGACCTGATTTCTTTTAACGGGACATAGTCATCTTCACTTAAAGGGAAAAAAATTGAGTCTGGTTCTTCATGGCGATATTCCACCCAAAGATTGGAATGAACCATAGTAAAAGGAATTTTTACATCTTCAGCAAGAGATTGAAGTACTTTCGCTACAAACTTTTGAACTAACTTATTTGCTCTAATAACATTGACGTTATTGAGATTCATTATGTCTGATGCTATTCCATATTTCTCTTTTTCCTCTTTGCGCTTCAAGACAAGTAAATTTGTATCCTGTTTAATAATATGCTCTTCCATTGCATCAGATATATTTGCATGTAATATTAGATTTCTTGTATTTATAAAATGTTGAATCGCACCAAATAATTCACCATTTTTTTCTAGTGGAGAGCTTTTGAATGAATGGCAATATACATCCATTTCTAAAATTTTTATCGGAAGCATTTCATTTCTAAGCCGTTTGTCGTATATATCATTCCGATATCTATTTTTTAGGAACAGTGTATATACAAGGTTTATAAAGCCTTCTAAACTCAAAAATGTAGTCATAAATGCTGACCTATTTAAGGATGACACAAATTGAGATTTAGCAAAAGAGTCAAGAGTTTTATTAATATCTCTTTCTTTTTGTAAACTCTCTATCTCTTTAATTATCTCGCTAGTCTGTCTTATCAAATCCTCTGTTGTATTACGATACAAAGAATAAGGATTTAAGATAGCTCCTCCAACCTTTAGTTTCTGAATTTGCATTTTTGAAAAATGAATTTTATCTGCCTCTATTAGCAGAGCATCCTGTAATGCAGATGCTTCATTTAATAATTCAATAGATAGCTTTAGATTTGTACTAGCATATCCGATTGACCAATCTCCCTTATAATCATATATTGTCAAAAGACCAGCGTTAGTATAAATAATCCATTCCCAAGTAGATTTGTCTCCTGCATAAGTATTTGGCGGACCAAAAGTTTCGTTCATTAATTTATAAATAATTGTTCTGTGGAATCCACCAGGGGCCCCTGTAAATATTCCTGCGCCACCATAACCCACACTTTCTATTTCTTCTTGCGATGCTAAACGAAAGTCAGATAATTTCCTTGGCATGTTTACTATTCCGTTAATTTAACAATGCATAAATGTTTTTATATCTAATAATTTCTGATAATCAAGTAATTTTTTGGATTTTATACTACTCTCATAAAAAAATCCATCTACCAATTATTGTATATGAGCCAAGACAGGAGCTTGCCGAGAGTATCCACCATATATGATGCTTTTATCCTAAGTTTGACAGATGGCAGTCTTCTTAAAAGAGAATATTCTCTTTTAACAACAAATTTTCCTTATTATTTGAGTGAAAATAACAAAAATATACCATTCTTGTTTATTTTTTTCGAAAATCTACAGCAACTGTCAAATTCCATGTTGTATTTTTTGGTAATTTTCTGTTTAGATATACTTGTCTCACCTGTCAAATAACAGGTCAATAAAAAAAGTCAAAAATCATCAAAACCAAATTCTATCAAAGATAAAGGAACTGTCAAATTGTTGATCTAAAAACAAGTGAAAAATCAAAGAAATCGCATTCAACAAACAGAAATAGAACTGTCAAATTTATGCTTGAAAAAATGGTGAAAAATTCAAAACCACGTTTTATCGTTGATAATAAAAATTGTAAAATCATTCAGTAATAATTAGAACTGTCAAATTTGGGTTTTATAACACAAAGGTTATCTTAAAAAATTCCCGTTACGGAATAGGTGACATTTTGAGGTGACATTACGTATGTTGTGTATGTATCCCCGAATATTAAGTGCGGCTGCCGGGATTCGAACCCGGGTTAGAGGCTATTTCCCTCCTTTTGATCAAGCTTTTGCCTGCAAAAGGCTGTTGGGAAGCCCCTGTCATAGCCGCTGGACCACAGCCGCATATCGTATTTTTTCAATGTTCATTGTCCAATCGAGCCGGAGATATATCCACGTATGGCGCAGCCATACGTGTGTGCGGAGTCGAGAACCCGCAGGGTTTCGAGGCGCGACTCTGGCCGTTCAGCCGCACAAATTATTGACAATTGGACTTAGATTATTTATTAATCGATATATCGTTTATGGTCAAAGCATTAATTCAATCGCCAGCACTATGCTCGATCCAAGTATCGCTATTGGGGTCACGAAAAGGCCTATCTTTAATAGATCAGTCATTTTCGTGCTCCAGCCATAGCGACGCGCGCTCTCAAGCCAGAGTATCCCGGCAAGCGCCCCGAAGGTTGTAAAATTGGCGCCTAGATTTGAGCCTATTACGAGTGAATACGCCATCGCCGTGTTCATCTGGGAAGTAAGACCTGCGTGCTGGACTATCGAGAGCATCATTGCGGTCATGGGAATATTATTGATGAGATTGCATACAAAGGCCGATATCAATGAAAGAGAGAAAGTTGCTGCCAATATGTTTCCGCTCATATTTGCGAACAGAACCTCACCTGCATAATCTGCGACACCGCTCACCTCAAGGCCCTTTACCACTATAAAGAGCCCGATAACGAACAATACCACATTCCAGGAAACCCTTTTAAGCCTATATGAAGGGCGGCGCTCGAATATGAGAAGGATCAAAGCGCCTCCAAGGGTCACGACCGAGAGAGGCAGTTTGTAATAATTTGCGACGCCTCCAAGCACAATGACCGCAAACAGCACTGCAAGACCGAGAGCTACCAGGAATCCGTTCTTTATTGCAGTTCTGCCGTTATCCTGTGATTTGAAGTGCTCCGGTATCTGCTTCCTGAATATGTACATAATCAGATAATAGTTCACAAGTGCAGCAGCAAGAGTCGGAATTAGCATGTATTTCGTGAAGCCGAAATAATCCAGCCTGAAACTATCCCCTATAAGAATATTGGTGAGGTTCCCGATGTACAGAGGCATCGAAAACGTATTTGCTGCAAAAAAGGAGACATACATAAAGGGCTTCGGGTTAATTCCTGCTTTCGTACAGAAGATCAGGATTATGGGAGTTGTGGTCAGGATCACCACATCATTGCCCGCAAAAAGCGATATTATGGAAACCACAACAAAAGTATATAAAAAAAGCCGCTTACCGCTGTTTTTTGACGCATGTATCGCGCGTGATGCGCAGTACTCGAAGAAGCCATAATCATCAAGGAGCGTAGAAATAACCATTAGCGTTGCAAGTATTATTACCACGTTCCACGTTGTCACAAGAGGCTGCGGCATCTCGGGGGTCGAAATGCCCAATGCCTCAAGTACATGCTGCGGCTTGAGCAAAAGAATAATGGTTAGTACCGCTCCGATTAAAGCCGCCTGAGCTTCATTGATTCTTTTAGGCTTTACAACTATAAGTGCGTAGGTTAAGAAAAAAACAGCAATTGCCAGGATCTGAATCAATTGTGCCTATAAGCGTTCTTCTTTGAATTCTTTGCACATTCGATTGGTTTCGTACACATTTTTCTTAGCCAGGGTGCACGAACCATCGTATTGTTCTCGGTTGCTTCCTTTTACTTTTGTTGAGAAGTATCTGCAATCAACACAATACTTCAAGATTCATCCTCCAAAAAAGATTTTTAGACATATTAGTATTTAAAATTTTCTATAAGACAAAACAAATTTAATTTGGTCTTTCTAAAATTTATTTCCCCTATCAAGGCTTTCACTAAAAAGCTGATATAAACAAACTCATTAATAAAGCTTACTAAAGATGGCGTCTGGAATGACCTATTACAATTATTTCATCATGGAAAAAGGTATAACCCTGTAATTATATAAAAAGATCTGCGATGAAAAATAATTCTGGTAGCATGAGCTTTTATAATATACATACAATTAAGCCAAAGGCCGGTTTAACGCAGTCGAAAAAGGTGAAAGGATTTTTGAGATTCGCGACAGGGGTTCTGCTTGTCACAGTCGTGTTCAGCATGCTTGTGGCAAATTCCATAGCTTCCCCCGATAAAATATCTCCTGAAATCAAAATCAGGATGTCTTCAGGGGAGCATGTTCCCGTGATAATAATTCTGAAGGATAACACTTCATTTAATTCCCTTTCTAAAGAGAATATGGTCTCTTCGCTAAAGAGCCATGCATCAGGCAGCCAGCAAAAACTTGCCTTCGCATTGGAACAAGAAAAAAAGGGGGGGAATGCAGATAAAATAAAACAGCTCTGGATAGCGAATGCCATGGCTGCAGAATTGACGCCTGAAGTTATCGAGGAAATCTCACAATGGGATGACGTGGCTTTCATAGAGCCTGATCATGAATATTATATATTGGAGAATTACTCAGCCCTTGTTTCACAGGGGCAGATTGATAATGCAACCCCTAATATAACCCGCATAAATGCCACGAAGGTCTGGGGGCTCGGGATTGACGGCAGCGGCATAAATGTTTCAGTTATCGATACCGGGGTGTACGCTTCACACCCGGACATCGCAGGGCGGGTTTTGAAATGGGTGGATTATGTGAATGGCGGTGTTTCACCTTATGACGATAACGGCCACGGGACGCATGTCGCCGGCACTGTCGGAGGAAACGGGAGCGCTGGAACGACTACGGGTGTTGCTCCTAACGTAAGCATCCTTGCCGCAAAAGTTTGTGACAGCGCAGGGGGATGCAATGTAAGCTATATAATAAACGCTATCCAGTGGTCTGTGGATAATGGGGCCAATATAATCAGCCTCTCTCTTGGGGGCGATCGCGATCCGGTAATAACCACAGCGGTTAATAATGCAATAAGCTCAGGCGTGGTGGTTGTTGCAGCCGCTGGAAATGATGGTCCTTCTGCTGACACTATAAACTTTCCTGCAGGCGAAAAAAATGTAATTGCCGTCGGGGCTGTGGATGGTTCTGACGTAATTGCATATTTCAGCAGCAGAGGGCCGATTACCGTCGATGGAGAAGTTTTAACAAAACCAGACGTCAGCGCACCGGGTGTAAGTATTAACTCACTTCGTCTAAACTCATCTGGATACACAAACGCTTATTCAGGCACCTCCATGGCAACTCCACATGTTTCTGGCACTGCTGCGCTCATACTGCAGACCGCACGAAGAGTCGGTTCAACACTTTCACCGGCCCAGGTAAAATCCATCCTTGAAAACACATCTGTGGACGTTGGCAGCCCCGGAAAGGACAATGACTACGGCGCCGGCAGGATCGATGCTTATGCTGCGGTCACATCTCCACCCATTGTAACCGCAAACCCCACTGGATACCAGGGGGGACTGGGTGCAGCCAGGAACGGCACGGTCATCACCCTCAATGGCACAATAAGAGATATGGGCTTTGGCATCAGGAACGCCAGCGTAAATGCCTTTCCACTTAATTCATCCATTGCAACTGTTTTCCTCGCAAACGTTTTGGGATTCTGGATAAACAGCAGTGTCATTATCAATACAAGCGACAGCTTCTATCTTCTCAATATTACAGCCTACGATAATGTGAGCAATGTGAACAATAGCGTGCAGCTCTCCGTGATCGTGGACAATACGCCACCTCAAGTTCACATAAACCCCGCATCCTATCAGCGAGGAAACGCTGCAAACAACGGCAGCATCATAAAGTGCAATGTTTCAGCCTCAGATAATTTAGCAGGATTGAGGAATGGATCCGTAAATGCATCCATTATTAATAATACGGGAATTATCGAACTCACCAATTTATCCGGTTTCTGGAAGAGCAATGTAACCTTTGACAAATTCGTACCCGACGGCAATTATTCATTGAATGTGACCTTCTTTGACAATGCAGGAAACATAAATAACAGTGTGCAAATCAATGTTTCCATTGACAACACACCACCATCAGTAACTGATGTCATTGTGTCATCTCAGTTCATAAACGTAAGCAGCTTTACAAATATCTCGGCTAATATCACCTCGCTCGATACAGTGTCGCCTGTGAATCAAAGTGAAGTGTTTGCACGGGTGACGTATCCAAACGGTTCTTCAATAAATTATGGCATGAACGTGGGTGGTGGCAGTTTATTCTATTATAATTTCACCGATACAGCACAATACGGTCGCTTCAATGTAACCATACTCGCAAACGATACCACAGGGAATACAAACAGCACTCAAAGAATACAATTTGCTACTGCATTCATTACAAATAATGTAAGTGTGGTTGCTCAGGCAAATAATTCAACAGTTGTCAGTGCTCCCCTGTCCAACACCACCCTGCGTTTGTTCACCAATAACACAAGCGATGGCGCAATAAACATCTCCCAATCCCGAGTAAATATTACCTCGGAGGAACTGAATATCACAAATCCCGGCATATATGTATATATAAACGCAAGTGACAGCATAAAAAGCAACCTGTCCTATGTGGTCATCAGCGTAAATTATACTGATACCGAGATAAGTTCTTTTGTTGAGAGTTCACTTCGATTATATAGATGGAATATTACATCATCGAGTTGGGATAAACTCTCTGGCGCTGGATCTTACCCCTATGTGAACGATGCGGGTGTAGATACCGTAAATAATTTCGTGTGGGCGAACCTGACGACATTAAGCGAGTTTGCGATTGCTGGAGAAATATTCGTTCCACCCCAACAGAAATCCTCGGGCGGCGGTGGCGGTGGGGGAGGTGGCGGTGGAGGGGGCCCTTCGGGTGAAGACTTCAAGAATATCGTGGTGAAGGAGAATTACGACCTGTTCATTTTTAAGGATATGGTGACGCCCTATGCTTTCACCAATGGGAGCAATCCGATAATGTTTCTCAACATAACGGGTAATATCAGTGCCGGGGAGATCAATGCGGCGGTCGAAGTTCTACGGAACACGTCCACGCTCGTGAGAAACCCTGCGTCGGGTTTAGTCTACAAGAACATCAATATCTGGGTTGGAACATACATGTTTGCCGTTCCGAAGAATATAAAGGAGGCAATAATAAGGTTCAGGGTCGAGAATTCATGGATCAGCGAGAACGCAGACACGTATATCAGACTCATGAGGTGGGACGGGAGCAAATGGGATCAGCTGGAAACAGCAGAGATCACTAAAGACAATATGTATACATATTACGAGGCAAAAACGAACGCCTTCTCGCCATTTGCAATAACTGGATTGAAAGGTGAAGCTGTATCATCTATAACCCCTGCCAAACCGGTAATTTCAGCCACATCAACCGCACCTTCTGCTGCCCTTCCGATTGACAAGGGTATACCGGGATTTGACATCATCCTGGCTATTGCATCGACATTTTCAGCGCTACTGTCAAGAAGAAAATAAACCACGGTTCGAAATGCAATCATTCTAATTTGTATTGGAATTTGAGGATTTTATTAATGCTGTGGAAGAAATAAAGCAAACAAACAAACTTTGAACCTGCTGAAAATTATCTTCACATTGACCAAGAGCATACAAAAGTAACCAATGATGAGAAGCGCATAATTTTTCCTGGAATCGATTTCGCAATATTTAAATAAAGGAAGCTACCTTCCGCTTCCGAGCGTGACCAACCACGCACAACTTGTTTACAATGTAGAAGAAGAGCAACCATAGATACTTCTTTCAATCAGGAGGCAACATGAATCTTAGACAACCAAATGCGAATGAGGCGACGCAAACCTATAATCGCTCAAAGAGTGTCTCTCCCATGTCAGGGATATGCACCCGGTGTTTAGACGGATGCCGCGGGAACTGCGAGATATTCAAATCCTCGTTCCGGGGACGCGAAGTCATATATCCGGGTCCCTTCGGGACAATAACTGCGGGCGCAGACAAAAACTACCCGGTAGATTACTCGCATCTGAACATACAGGGCTATGCAGTAGGAGCATGGGGACTTCCTGAAGGCGAGGAAGCAAATCCTGATACTGCGATCTTCCCGAGAGTGGACACGGAGACCGAATACGGCTGGGACAAGAAGGTTCGCATGAAACTGCCGATCTTCACAGGTGCCCTCGGTTCGACTGAAATCGCAAGAAAGAACTGGGAACACTTTGCAGTAGGCGCGGCGATCTCGGGTATCACGCTTGTGTGCGGAGAGAACGTGTGTGGCATCGATCCCGGACTTGTACTTGACAGCAGCCACAAGATAAAAAAATCACCAGAGATGGATCGGAGGATCACCACATACAAGAAATATCATGAAGGTTTTGGTGAGATCCTCGTTCAGATGAACGTTGAAGATACAAGGCTCGGCGTGGCTGAATATGTCTCATCCAAGCATGACCTGGATACAATAGAGCTCAAATGGGGCCAGGGTGCAAAATGCATCGGCGGTGAGATAAAGGTAAATACAATAGAACGGGCAGTAGAACTTAAGAAAAGAGGATATATCGTTACACCAGACCCCGAAGAGCCTGCCATAAAAACAGCTTATAAAGATGGGGCTATAAAAGAGTTCGAGCGCCATTCCAGGCTTGGCTTTGTCACAAAAGAAGGTTTCTTTGCAGAGGTTGACCGTCTCCGCGACCTGGGATTCAAGCGGGTCACATTGAAGACAGGTGCTTATTCCATGGTAGAAGCCGCAATGGCAATGAAATACTGCTCGGAGGCGAAAATAGACCTCCTGACATGCGACGGCGCGCCGGGAGGAACGGGCATGAGTCCATGGCCAATGATGGAAGAGTGGGGCATTCCGACGTTTTATTTCCAGTCGCTGATGTATGAGTTCGCAGAAAAATTGAGCAAAAAGGGAATGAGAGTACCAGACCTTGCCATGGCGGGAGGGTTCTCAAGCGAGGACGGCGTGTACAAAGCACTCGCAATGGGCGCGCCATACTTTAAGGCCGCATGCATGGGAAGGGCATTGATGATACCCGGGTTCGTAGGCAAGAACATCGGTCAATGGATAAAGGACGGAGACCTGCCAAAGACGGTTTCAGAGTTCGGATCCAGGCCAGAGGAGATATTCGTTTGCTATGAGGAACTTGCCCAGCGCTTCGGGAACGACATAAAGAACATCCCGCTGGGAGCAGTTGGCGTTTACACCTATGCACAGAAGTTCAGGACAGGATTGCAGCAGCTCATGGCAGGCTCACGAAGGTTCAGGGTCTCTGCTATCGGGCGCCAGGATGTCATGGCACTTACCGAGGAAGCCTCAAAAATCTCAGGTATACCTTATGTGATGAACGCATACCGAGAGACCGCAGAAGCAATACTCGATGAATGAACAGGATGAAATGCTTGCCCTAGGCAAGCCATTTTTTTCTTTTTTAAATAAGGTTACTTAATACCCTTTTCCATACGTTCGCGTTTTTTCTTCAGGGAACGAAGGGTCAGATAATTATAACCCATAGCCATTGTCGCTGCCAGGATAAGGAGAACAAAAAGATAGATAAGCATTGCTGGAGCAGTTTTATCGTAATACTTTACAGATATTGATGTATGCTCGGGATACGGATTTTTCCAGATAAGCACCTCCCTTCCCGATGCATCCCGGGTGATGTTATCCGGTTCTGGATATGCAATACCAAGGAACCTTGAACCTGTGGTGTAATTCACTGGCAGGACGATGCGGACGCTTCCATTTTTTGTGAGCATGCGTGTGAAATCCTGGCCATCGGGCTGGGAAAATGCCACGAATCCTGAGAAAGGATATTTGAAATCAAAATTTGCATAACTCCGTCCAAGGATGGTTTCCTTTGAGACATTAAAACTGATGTTCTTCCCTGAATAATCCACTGCAACAGGATTTTCGAAGGTCATTTCGCCGGTTTCCCCGATGGGGAATCTGACCGATGTTACGTTGATCACATTATCCACAACCTGCACTGATGAAATGTTTGCATAAAAAATAGTTGTATTGTTGAGGCCGGGGAGTTCATATTCGCCAGGGGTTCCGGCCTTGAACTCCGGGTTAACGCATCCTGCGAAAAGAACGGCAAGCAAAATCATGATCAAACGAGACTTCATCACTGTATCAGCATGATGTCCGGTTCAATCTTAACCATTTCCATTCCATCCTTGAAGACCCTGATAATACCTCCGCTGGTAGAAACCGTTATCGCTATCGTTTCAGTATCCCGCGTGATGGCCGCTGCGGAAGCATGTCTTCCCCCTAAACCTTTTTCGACCGGAAGGTCCTTTGCATTGATATCAAGATATCTCCCTGCCGCCCGGATTATTCCAGCCCCCGTGATCACAAAAACTCCATCCAACTGGGCAAAACTTTTAACAGTTTCCCAGCTTTTGGGGTTGACTATGTCGCAGTTATCTTTTGACTGTCCCTCAAAAGGATTGAGCACAAGTTGATGTGAACGCCGCAAGACCTCATCTGAATCACCAATTATAAAAGCGGATCCGAAGGGCTTGCCTTCCCTTCCCTGGAAGGCTATCTGAAGAGAGACATTCAAGACAGCACGCAACACCGGAGCCTCTGCACTTTCTGTACATTCCATGAGTTTTTTCATTGCCTTGTTTGTTGAGAGATCGTAGATTATTATAGAATCGTTGTCTTTCATCCTTGTAATTCCAACGACTAAACCTTTGGTGTCGAGTAGATTATTGATAAAAGCGATCACGCTCGCGTCGCTCACATCTTCAGCGGCGCTTTTTGTCCTGTCCTGCATCCTCTCATAAATATTTTTATCGTTTTCCTCAATACACCTTGTAAACTCATTTACCATTGTCAACTTTCGACCGGTAAAAACAAGCACGGGGATATGGGCGGGAACTTTAGGGATCTCCTCAGAAAAGGTAATAATGGCTGAAGCATTGAGTTTATCGGCTAATTCAAAAGCCGCACCTGTTATCAATGAGATATCCCTTTTGCCGTATGCCATATTTCGACTTTTAGAAAGACCATTTTGAATTTTTATCTTGCGTTGAAGAGCAGCACTGCTCGATACCACGGTCTCCATAAATATTAATATATAATTAATTATTACTCTTATATATAGTTTAAGTTGATACAAGATAACTATTAAAATATTATTATCTATTTTAACAGGTCGAAATACTCCCCAGGTGAAGGAATCCTTCCAAGCGCAGCGGTTATTGCGGCAAGTTCCGCTGACCCGAGATAAACCTTTGCATTCTTACCCATACGGTTGTCAAAGTTGCGGGTGCTCGTTGAGAACACGACTGAATTATCAGCCACTCTTGCCTGATTGCCCATGCACAGGCTGCATCCAGGGATCTCCATCCTCGCCCCGAGTCCTTTCAATCTCTCATAATCTCCATTCTCTTTCAGCCGCTTTTCAACGAGCCTTGTTGGCGGGGCTATCCACAGTTTTGATGAAATCCTACCCTCCCTGTAGATCAATGCGGCTGCTTTCTGGAAATGATCAAGACCGGTCATACATGAACCTATGAAAACCTCGTCGATTTTTTCCCCCCCGACCTTTGAGAGAGGTTTTATGTGATCCGGGTCGTTGGGACATGCGATAAGGGGTTCGATTATCTCAGACAGGTCGATTTCCAGGATATCTGCGTACTCTGCATCCGCATCTTTCTCCAAAAGAACCGGATTGGTCAGCCACTCCTCCATCGCAAGAATCCTCTTCTCCAGTGCTGCCGATGTGTACCCCTCGCTCAAGAGCGATCCTAGAATGGAAATATCGGTTCTCAGGAATCGGGAAACCTGCTCTTTTGACAGGGCTATTACTGCAGCTTCGGCTGAGCGCTCGGCGGAGGCATCCGTGAGTTCAAATGCCTGCTCCACAGTGAGATCGGGAATACCTTCCATCTCAATTATCCTGCCATTGAAGACATTCTTTTTATTCTTTTTTTCTATCGTAAGTTTCCCATGCTTTTCTGCAAAATACGGTATGGCATTGACGGCATCGCGCAGAAAAATACCTTTCCTGAGTTTTCCCCTGAACCGGACAAGCACACTTTGGGGCATATCCAGTGGCATTATGCCAAGAGCAGCGGCAAATGCCACAAGACCGCTTCCAGCGGGAAAAGATATCCCTATCGGGAAACGGGTGTGACTATCGCCTCCCGTCCCCACGGTGTCAGGAAGGATCATCCGGTTCAGCCAGGAATGGATAATTCCGTCCCCGGGTCTCAGCACAACGCCGCCCCTTTCCCTGAAAAATCGGGCAAGTTCAATGTGCATCATCCTGTCCTCCTGTGTGGGGTAGGCTGCGGTATGGCAGAAGGACTGCATGACTAAAGGTGCTTCGAATTCGAGGCAGACAAGCTCCATTATCTCATCTGCGGTCATGGGGCCTGTAGTGTCCTGGGAACCTACGGTTGTGATCTTGGGGAGACATGATTGACCAGGCCGAACACCATCCAGTCCGCATGCCCTGCCCACGATTTTCTGGGCAAGGGTGTAACCTTTTTCTGAGGGCTCAGGTTCCTTGGGTTTAATGAACACCTCGTATAGCTTTCCTGTCGCTTCCTGTGCCTTCCGGGTCAGGTCCTTTCCAATTATCAGCGCAAGCCTCCCCCCTGCCCTGTATTCATCGGGCAGTGTCTCCGGCTCAAGATTAAATTTTACGATCTCTTGCGATTTTTCATCAAGTATCCTCCCCTTCGAAAAATCAATCGTGATCACCATGCCGGTTTTCAATGCCGACACCTCGCACCTTATTGGAATGGCGCCGCTGTCGCGCGCCGTGTTAAAGAAAATCGGGGCTATCTGGCCTCCGATTATCACCCCTCCGTTTCTTTTGTTCGGGACCCCGGGAATATCCTTGCCGATCCACCAAAGAAGAGAGTTCATGGCCGATTTCCTGCTGCTTCCTGTTCCAACAACGTCAGCAACAAAAGCCACAGGGTGCCCCTTCTTTTTGAGTTCACTTATTTCCGGAAGCGCTTTCGGATAAAGGGATTCAAGCATGGAAAGGGCATGAAGGGGTATGTCGGGGCGCGTGCCCGCGTGCGATGCGGGAGAAAGATCATCTGTATTGACCTCGCCCTGCACCTTGAATACCGTTACCTTAAAAAAGTCAGGAAATCCGGATTTACACATGAACCAGTCTGCCCTTGCCCAGCTCTCTAGAACCTTCATGGCGCGGTTATTCGTATGCGAAAGCTCCTTTATTTTATCAAAGAACCCAAACACAAGGATCGTGTTGGAGAGAGCAAGAGCCGCTGTTTCGCCGAGTTCATCATCCTCGAGCAATTCGATAAGCGTCTCAAGATTGTATCCACCCTTCATCATGCCCAGCATCTCAACGGCATCTCGGGGAGAGACTATCACTGATCGCCGCTCGCCCAGTGCAATGAGTCTCAAAAGTTTTGCTTTTTCAAGCGCTGCGGGATCTACGCCTGGAGGAATGTTATCCTTAAGCAGTTTTAATACAAGTTTTTCATATCCGGATGGGGGATCAAAAACCAGATTTGAAAGAGCCCTGGCCTGTTCGGCATTTAAAGGCAAGGGGGGAATGCCCAGTTCCTGCCTTTTCGCAATATGTTGCAGATAAGCTTCAAGCATTTGGGAATCACTTGCCTCAAGAGTGCTGTCCTGTTCTATTAATTTAACGTTAACCGGTGTTATAATAACAAAATTTATCTACACAAATACTTATTAAACAGAAGTGAATACATGAAAAAGACACGATACATTCTTTCAATATTTTTGATCACTTTTTTGATAAGCACAGCCTACGGATTTCCTGGAATGGTACAAAATTCAACATCACCTGTTGATAACAATTCACAACAGGGCCAGATAATAGACCTGGCCAATACCACACAATCCGATCAGGATATCGTGTTAGTGCAGCATCTCATAGAACTTGATGCAGTCAGTTTCCAATCGGAAAATAAATTATCCGTCCGGGAAACATTGATATTCAGGAACAACGGCGCTGAGAATTTTTCGGGAAATCTGCGGACCTGGATCCCGGATGGATCATCTGGAATCGCTGTGGGGAGATCTGAAATGATGACCGGAGGAGGGCTCATGCCGCTTCCTTTTGACATGAAAGGAAATATCATAAGCTGGCAGGATTTTATCGAGCAAAATAGCCGGCTGCCCTTCCTGTACGTGGTGGAATACAAAGTTGATCAGACACCGGGAGGAACGCTCTCTTATGTTGAAAAATATTCCAAGATGCTGGCATATCCAACATTGATAAATTATAAATATGGTCAAAGGCCGGATCTGCCAGCTATCGTAATCAAAGTGATGAAACCTGAAGGGAGTTCGGTTTCATTCCAGGATGAAAATGGAAATAAGATCAGTCCTTCGGAGGTAACAGAGGATGGCAATTCCGTCATAAACAGGTTTTATTCTCCCGTATTCAAAGAAATAAATGTGGAAATCTCAAGATCCGCCATTGCTTCCTCAGGAAGTCTGGCAGTGTACGTGATCCTTGGGATCATTATCCTGCTTGCTCTTTCATATCCAGTGCTTCGGAAAAATAGTGAAAAGATCCGGGCATTTGAAGAGAAAATAAGAAATTCGCTGAAGAGGGAGGAGAAGAGCAGCGAAGAGGAAGTCATCGAAGAGACAAGGGAAATTCCTGCCGAAGAAATCGGGGAAGATGAAGAACTCACAGGAAAAACAAAAGACGAATTGCTGGATGAAAAAAATGAGATAACCTCAAAACTCGACATGTTGAATAAGGACTACACATCAGGAAACTTGATGGATGAAGAATACGAAGACTTGAAGAAATCCTACCAGGGGAAAATTAAAAAGCTGGACTCCAAGATAGAAAAGCTCAGTTAGCTATCCATCATTTTCAAAAAATAATGGTGTATTCTCAGATCTCCTGCCAATTCGGGATGAAACGCCAGAGCAATTATATTTTTCTGCCTTGCAGCAACGATTATACCGTTGTGTTTTGACAGGATTTCCACATCTTTGCCAGCTTCTGTGATACAGGGGGCCCTTATGAAAATCGCATTGAATGGTGAATCAAGGCCTTTAAACTCAACCAGAGCTTCAAACGACTCTCTCTGCCTCCCGAAAGCGTTCCTGCAAATTCTTGTATCCATCAGACCGAGAAGATTCTGCTTTGTCTTTTCTACCTGTTCATCACCCAGTTTTGCAAGCAATACAAGTCCCGCACATGTTCCCATTATAGGGATTCCGGCATGAGCCGCCTTTTTTATCTCCGAGGATATCCCTTCCCGCTCCATAAGCCTGCCAATAGTTGTGCTCTCCCCTCCGGGGATAATGAGGGCATCGCATGCTGGAACTGATCCTTTGTGTTTTATCTTTATGACCTCTACTTTTCTTTTTGCCTGCTTCGAAGCTTCCATGATTGCGCTGACGTGCTCTTCCACGTTTCCCTGGATCGCAATAACACCGATACGCATGCTTCTAACTTATTGGAGGATAATATAAACTTTATAGCTGGTTTCCATGACTTGATGAAAAAGTCCTCATTAATCAGTCCACACATTTCATCACAAACTCGCAGAAGTTATCTCCTTTCGCGGCACACTTTACTTCCTCCGCATCAATGGTCCTGCATTTCAGTACCTCTGCAAGACCTGCGTTGTAACCTCTTAAAAAATGACAGACTTCGACCTTCGAATTCCCGTAACCTCTTGCAATGAATGAGTTCTCGACCCTTATCACAATCTCATCGTCACTATCATCAATATTAAACTTGCCCCATCCAAGTTCGGCGTAGAAGTTCTGAACTGCCTCAATGAACTTTTCATTCTTCAAACCCCAGTCCGTGGAAAATCGATTTATCCAGCGTTCACCTGCGTTTTTCCCGGCTTCGTAAAAGAGCACAGCTGCACCATCAAAGCCTAATATCTTTTCAGCACTCTTCTGTAAATCCACAAAGGTCTTGATACTCACTATGATAGCCGGAACTTCGATAACTGAGAACTCTCCTTTACTCCTTTTCCATGAGGCAGTTTCCTTGACATCCTTTAGCATAAGCAGTCAAATAATTGTCACATGTATCATAAGCCTATCTATGGATAGGTTCTGAAATATCCAGGGATGAAATCAGGGCAAAAAGAAAATCATCCCGGTTTCACTAATGCTATAAACGTGGATGATATTTTATCAGGTTTTTCTTATGATCGTGTAAGTTTTTCGATTTTATTCAAACCATGCTGCTATGATGGGAAGAAATATTTTTCGATAACCTAATCAGATCTGAGGATAATGGTAAAGCAATGAGCAAGAAGGATCGTATCGTCCGGCTCATGGAAGAGTGGGGAGGCAGATTCTCTGCCAGGCTTGGCATTGATATTGACTCGGAGAGGTCAGAGGAGATATTCAAATGGTTCCTTGCTTCGATCCTTTTCGGTGCCAGGATACGGCAGGAGGCAGCTATGCAAACTTATCGCGAATTTCAAAGGCAGAACGTGCTCACACCTGAAGCCATTCTCAGTACAGGCTGGAACGGTCTTGTGGTAATCCTGGACGCAGGCGGTTATGTGCGCTATGACTTTAAGACCGCGACAAAACTTCTGGAGATTTCGGAGATGCTGAATAAAAGATATGGCGGAGACCTGAACCGCCTGCATGAAGAAGCCCTGGATCCAAGGGATTTGGAATCAAGACTCATGGAGTTCAAGGGAGTGGGCCCTGTGACCGTGAACATTTTCCTCAGGGAACTTCGAGGGATATGGAAAAAAGCTGAACCCCTGCCGGTCGATGTCATGATTTCAGCGGCACGCGCTCTGGGATTGACCGGATTGGAGGGAAAGAATGAAAATGAAAGGTTAAAGATCCTCAGAGAACTTGAAGGCCTTTTGAAAAAGGAAAAACTTCCTTATTCGTTTCCTGATCTTGAAGATGCCCTGGTCAAGTTCGGGATAGCATACAGGCGAAAGAAGCATCAGTAGTCAAGACTTAAAGTACCATTCATTATAATTATAACCTATGGATATACCAGGGTCAATTCCTTTCACTCTGGAGTCATAAGCATAATTCATTGTAGGAAAATTCATAAAGTTGACAGGCTGATCCTCTGATAATATGCGGGATATTTCGTTATATATCTCCTTCCTGACATCTTTTCCAAGTGCTTCCTTAGTGCGGACTTTCGCAAACAAATCATCAATTTTCTTATTTGAATAACCATAGCTATTTTGACCGCCATTCGAAGAAAACCAGACCCAACTATTAGAAGGCGCAAGTGGGTCAACTCCTTGACCAGATAAAATGAAATCCCAAGTCTCCTCGCTTATGGCCTTTGGCCCGTTATTAGGTCTTGGCTCCTGATCACTTCCTGGTACTTTGGTCATGAAATATTTCCGAAGCTCGGTTTCCCATGGGACAAGCTTAATTTCAACATCTATTCCCAGCTCTCCAAGTTCTTGTTTGACAAGGAAAGCCGTAGATTCAGCCACTTTGCTTCCGGTATTGGTCACGAGTTTTAAATTTATCTGGCTTCCATCTTTATTTCGCAATTCAATCTTTCCTTCTTTTTTTACGCCGTAACCTGCTTCAAGGAAAAGTTCTCTGGATTTATTCTTATCATAAAGGTCTCCGACTCCAAATTTCATGAGGCCATCTTCGGCATACCATGGGGAGACTTCCGGTATAAAACTGAATGCTGGCTCACCAAAACCTAGGCGTATTTGGTTGATTATTGCGTCTTTGCTTACAGCCATTGAAATGGCCTGCCTTATCCTTTTGTCTTTCAACCCAGGCCAACCATTATCCCGCATATTGTACTGCATTATCTGGTATTGTTTTGTCGGAACTGTATAGACTGCTATGCCTTTCATCTCCTTAAATTTCCTTGCCTGTTCAGGTTCAATTAATGTAGAAGTAACATCACCGGCTTCCATGGCAGCATGTCTTGCTGCAGATGTGCCAAAAAGCTTTACAGTGTAAGTCTCAAAATACGGTTCGCCCTCATCCTTGCCCAGATAATAGTCAGGATTTCGCTCAGCTACAAATTTATCACTTCGTATCCATTCCTTAAAACGGTAAGGCCCTAAATTCCCCGTATATGAGAGATTATTAAGTTCAGATGCCTGCGTAAATTCTTTAATATTACCTGCATATTTTGATACGATATGTTTCGGATACGCCAATAAACCATATACAGTGTATAGAAATTCCGGGTATGCGGTTTTCCTTGTGATGCTGAAAGTTGTCTCATTCTCGATTCTTGGCATTATGAAAACATTCTTACCATCCACTTCTTCCTGCCAGTCTCCCGCATAGGTATATGCCATCCAGTCAGCGAACATCAGGTTCTTCATGGTATAGACAAAGTCATCCGAAGTCACCTGATTTCCGTCGCTCCATTCAAGGTCATCCCTGATCGTCAGCGTATAAATCAGACCATCATCCGAGACTTCAACATCTTTTTTAAGCCACCTGAGCAGGAAATTGAACTTGTTGTCGTAAGTTCCAAGCCCATCCATAGTGAGGCCTATATAACTAAAAGAAGTGGCATCTCCGGCCAGTATCCAGTTAACAGTCTCTGCATCCCCGCCCGATGCCCCGTCGATGAAATTACCTTTGAGCTTTGGGGCAGCTGTAGCATTCAGCTCAATCGGTGGTTTTTGAAGACATCCTGCAAGCCCGATACCTGAAGCCAGAATGCCTGCCTTCGCGCACATTCCCACAAACTTCCTTCTAGTTACCTTCATTTTTCCAGTCATCTATTAAATCAAAACTACATTAATTTTGCCATGGGTTCAGATTTTATAGCGATTATAGAGTTCTTTTCTGACAGGGCAGGTGCACACGGAAGAATATCCAAAAGGTATCTGGTAGCTGCAGAGGCTCGTGTACATGCATTTAAGGAATATTATCTCGCCGTTTATGCATGACTCCACCTGGCAGAGGTCGGTCCTTTCACCGGACAAACAGGAAAAGTTTTTTTTACATCTATACGTTTTTTTTATAATGTCTTCACATATTTCAATAACCATTTTGATCTACGACCGAATCTTCGAACGCGCATAAAATTCACATTGGTCCGTATGCAGACATTATTCAACCAACGCATATATTTACCTGATGGATACGACCGAATGAAGTCCGGCGGATAATTAACTTTCAGTTTTTGTCATTTTCAATTCCCATGCAGTCAAAAGCATTAAGAGCATGAAAAATCATTGATTATCAACGAGGTGAGAACTATGTGTTTTGTAGATACCTCCGCGAGTGTGGACATCGACCCGGAAGAAATAAGTGCAATCCAGTACAAATGCATTGACTGCAATACCAGATTCAAAGGGCTGGGGAAAAAGATATGCTGTCCGTCATGTGAATCGACCAACATCAAAAAAGTTTAGAAATCATTTTTAAATCCATCAAGCTATTATAATAAATCTTATTCATGTGGATGGCTCATAAATTCAATCCGCAGAATGCGGGAATACTCGACAGCCCGGATAGAATCCGGATTTTAAATCCCGAAAGCATTCTGGATAGGCTTACCAGGGATATGATTCTTGTCGATCTTGGCTGCGGAACGGGTTATTTTTCGATACCCGCATCCATGAAGGTCAAAAAGGTGTTTGCTCTCGATGTCCAGCAGGAGATGCTGGATAGCCTCGGTGATAAGATAAAAAAAGAGAACATCACGAACATTGAGACCATTCTTTCAGGAGAATCCTCCATCCCGCTGCCCGATAATTCCGCGCATGTTCTGCTCATGGTAAATGTATTCCATGAACTTGAAGACAGGGAAGCCATATTGAGAGAAGGAAGACGCATCCTTTTCAGCGGGGGAAAGCTGATGATCATCGACTGGAAGAAAATGCAAATGGATTTCGGGCCGCCTGTCGAAGAGCGGCTTACCCCGGATGAAATTATTTCGATCTGCAAAGATAATGGTTTTGAACTCAAAGAAGAATCGGATGCGGGACCTTATAATTACCTGCTGGTTTTTGAAAAACCAGGGAAGAGGATCGAAGAGACAGAGGATAAGCATTTTCATGGAGAGCGGAAGCAGTACAGCGATATTGATGACCTGATCAAGAAAACGCTTGAGGACAGGAAAAAGAGGCGGTCTCAGCAGCTGAAGCATTAATTTTCCATATACTGCGGCAAGTGAGAATATTATTGTGGTTTCAATATAATTTGTTGGTATGAAATTATGATCCCATTTGTAGTTTAACAAAATATTTTATAAGTGCCATGTAAATAATGGTGGCAGAAAAATATTAGTACTACAATCTTGATTTAGGTGTATGGTGGTGTAATGCTGGAAAAAATAAGGTGCGTCTATCTAGGTCTACAATCTGCGAAACTTCGTAAAATTATCTCTTTGATCATAATCGGATTGCTGCTGGTTTCTCTTGCAGTTGTGTGGAGCGGCCGGGAAGGAAAAAATTGGAATAACATCGAAGGTTCGGCAACTGTGGTTTCAAAGGATGGGCCGAAAATCGCCCTCCTCTCCCTTGCAAAGGCGGCTGGTGAGGAGAAGATAAGGAGCGAATTAACGGTTTATAACCAGAATCTTGCTCTCGTAAAAGAATACAGGACGATGGAGCTCAACAGCGGCAACAATGTCATTAAATACGTCGATGTCGCCTCCAAGATAGACCCAACATCCGTGATGTTCAGGGACCCAAAAAGCGAGAACACTATGGTCGTTGAGCAGAACTATGAATATGACCTTGTCAGCTCGGATAAACTCCTGGATAAATATCTTGATAAAGATATAACAGTCACATCCGACAATGAGTCTTTCACAGGCAGGCTTCTTGGCCGCTCCGGTGGCATAGCGCTTTTGACCCAGAAAGGGGTAGTGGTTCTCAATGATGTAAAGAAAATTGAATATCCCGATGCAGCAGGTCTTCTTACAAAACCCACTCTTATCTGGCAGATATACACTGATACCTCGGGTAGCCGGGAAGTCGAGACAACATATCTCACGGAAGGGATGAACTGGAAGGCAAACTACATCGCAACCATAGACCAGAACGACGCTAAGGCGAACATCAAAGGATGGGTCACCATCGAGAACAATGCGGGAACGGCATATCCGGATGCAAAGCTTAAACTGGTGGCTGGAGACATCAACAGGGTTTATGTTCCACAATACTATCCTCAAGTATACGCGGGGGCTACTGCCACTTATGCGGTAGGGGCACCACCATCAGGTTTCAGTGAAGAAGGACTCTTTGAATACCACCTGTATACACTGCAGCGAACTACGACCCTGAACAACAATGAGATTAAACAAATTTCTCTTCTCAGCGCGGATAATGTACCTGCGAGGAAAGAGTATTCTTATGATGGCACGAGGGATGGAGAGAAAGTAAAGGTAGTGCTTAACATTACCAACTCAAAAGAAAATGGCCTGGGCATGCCGCTACCAAAGGGCGTGGTCAGGGCATATAAGGCTGACACTGACGGCCAGCTACAGTTCTTAGGGGAGGACAGCATCGACCATACGCCAAAGGATGAGAAATTAAGGATTGCTGTGGGCAATGCCTTCGATATCGTAGGCAATCGCCTTGTGACAAATGTAGAAGGCCTTGGTAGCAATGGGAACAGGGAGAGTTACAGCATCGAACTGAAGAACCATAAGACTGAGGATATTAATGTAACAGTGATCGAGCACCTCAATGGCAACTGGAAGATAACGAAATCTTCGGAGCAGTACAAAAAGAAAGATGCCTACACCATCGAATTCGAGGTTAACGTTTCAAAGGATGGTACTAAAAACATAGCTTACACCGCTGAGATCAGGTATTGACAAAGGATCTGAAGAAATAGTAAATATCAAAAATAACAATGATTGCAAGATTGCTTCTAGTCTCAAAATTAGGATGATGAAATTATGGATAAATCAAATGATTGTTCGCGCACTGTAAGGATAGTCGGGACAGCATTGGTCATAACTCCAATTATTGCCGCAATCCCGAATTTCTTGATGGCTATATTTAGCGGCGGTACATATCCAGGACCGGACAGGCCAGACCTGAGCCAGGAATATGTGGTCGCATCAGGTCTCCTGATAACTGCCGGGTTTATTCTTATCCTGTACGGATCTGTTGAAAAGTTCAAAGAAGGATACCAGGAATCGATAGGGAAAATAACTGAACCAGGTTTACGTTCGAATGATGAAGATAGAAAATGATATAGATGGATGCACAAAACCAGGTTATTTTATTTATACTTGCCATAATCCTATTAATTGTGTGGATATTTAAAGAGAGACTAAAACTCAGGGAAATGGCGCATTCTCATGAAAAAAGAAAGCTGGTCGTCATTTCAGGAGTTGCTGCATTCATGGCCGTGCTGAACAGATTGTCTTTTCTATGTTTTCGATCGTTATTCTGGATTCTATTAACGTGGTAAGCATTATAGGAAATATTGGCATGTATGCGGCTATAGTACTTGTGCCAATTATTCCGTCTGGCATGATGACGGCGTCAATTCTAAGAAATCGCATATGGGTGTCTTATACGATTTTGTTAACTTTATTAACAGGACTGTATATTGTTTTATCATGCTTCTATTGTTTCTATAGCTAGTCTGGTAGATTAGAATGACAATTCTTACACTTTTCACGCTGGCTTATGAACTGGGCATAGCACGCTCGATACCGCTTTTTGGCTTTTCTTTTTTAATCAGTGTGCTCATTTCCTTTTTTTATTCGAGAAAACTTGGAAGAAACCTGCTATCTTCGTCTCTATCCCTTCTGCTCGTATTTTCATCTTCCATCTTTATACAAAATCTACCGATATAAAGCGCCTGAATTTTCGCAAACCGGGAGAAGCTAACAAACGCGTTTCAGGGAGCGTAGTGGAATGCCGAAAGAATTCGGCAGCATCAACGGTGGCGAATGAGGGTTTCTATCGTATGCCCGTTAGTTTGGCATTGTAATAAAATAGATGGGGGCTTGAAATAATTATCTCAGGGGGGCGCAACTTCTATGGTTCTGTTGATGTTTTGAAATAATTCATCGCAGGTCTTACTTTCTTGACTTCGAGGATCTTGTTTTTAAATCATGTTTTATTTTCATGATTTCCCTTTTCAAATCTGGAATGTCCTTTTGTACTACTTGCCATGTCAACTCCAGATCAATTCCGAAGTATTCATGGATAAGGACATCCCTCATTCCGGCTATCTTTTTCCATGGAACGTCAGGATAATTGTTCTTAACCTCATCAGGTAAATTCTTGACCGCTTCCCCAATTATTTCTATTCTACGAATGATCGAATCCTGAAGTTGAACAGATTTGATGAAATCGCTGATAGTTTTATTTGCTGTATATTTTTCAATAAGTTCTATACTTTCTAAAATATGCTCAAGAAATACCTCCGGATCTTTTTTCATAGTATCACTTCCTGTTCGCGAAGTATCCTATCCTTTAAAAGAGGATGCAGGGAATTGTATGTAAGGACATCAACCTTTCTTTTCAATACCTCTTCGAGCTCTAATTTTAATCCTACAAGATCAAGTAGGCTTTTTCTGCCTCTAAACTCAACGAGAAGATCTATATCGCTCTCATCTGTCAATTCTCCTCTTACAACAGAACCAAAAAGGGAGGCACGTTTAACATCATTCCGCCTGAGTGCATTGAGGATTTTATCTTTTATTTCGATTATTTGCTCATTCATTTATGCAACCTTCTTTTAATGAGAAATAAACTCTTGTCCTGGGAGACAATTAATGATCTCTCTTTAGATTTCGTCATTCAATCAGCTCTAATTTTAAACAGTTTTTAATAATATTTTAACAGCTTCAACAAATTCATCAATTTTGATATATTCATCGATTATTTTATTTCCTCCATTCGCTTCAATATTATTTCGATAACTCCTTCCTTTAGGCGCCTTATCATTCGTGCCTTATTTTTCTCTTTATCTCATTCACCGCAGCCCCCGGCTCTTTTCTCTCCCATGCGCTCCTTACCTGTTTATTTCCCAGGAGCGAGGATATCCGCTCTATCCTTTCAGAGGCTGACTTCCTGTAATCAAGGTTAACTTCCGGCCTGACGTTCGGAGGGCCGTTCTTCCGCTCGACTTTCTCCACGCTCAAGGTATGAGAGATGTCGGGCCGTCCTCTCTGCTGCGTGGTGAGACTTAAGATCGCGCTTTTCCAGTCAGGCGCCCAAGGCGTATCCGCTATTTCGGTATGTTTTGCTGCCGTCCTTTTCACCCCGATAGCCTTTACATGGCACGCCTTCTCGCATGCGCCGCAGTAGGTGCAGAAATCCCGGACAACATCTATTTTCTTATCCTTCGGGATGATCCATGCTTTTGAAGGACAGACATTGAAACAGCCATGACATCCCACAGGATCGCAGCCTTCAAGTTTGCCTGGAATGAGTTCTATCTCGCCCTCGAAGGGTTTTTTTACCTCAGCAGCATCGTACGGGCAGACGGCTTCGCACCAGCCGCATCTGGTACACTTATCATTATCCACTTTGATCGTGCCCGCGAGCTTCGGCTCCTCCCCGAAGAACTCACCCTTAACCTTTATGGCATCCTCAGGGCAGAAAGGCACGCAGATACCGCAGTAATCGCACTTCTCCCGGTCTACCAGCAGGTTCTCAAAAGGCATGAGATCGTCCGCTTTTGCCTTTTTCTCAACGAGAACGAACGCAGGGCAAAGCTCCGCGCATGCGCCGCACAGGGTGCACTTATCCATGTCCACCTCGATCTGACCCTTCCTGCCCGCCCGAAACGGCGCAGCGGTCTCTTTTTTCGCAAATGTGAGATCAACGCTGATAGCTTCCTCGGGGCATGCCTTCTTGCAGAGCAGGCAGGGGAGGCATTTATCATTAAAGACAACGCTTGAATCAAGATGCGGGAACTCTGTTAATCCAAGCAGGTCCTTATCGTTCACAGACATTCGGACAGCCTTCACGGGACAGAAGGCGGCGCACATGCCGCAGAATGAACATTTGGTATGGTCGATGATAACCGGCGGCGCGTCCAGTCCCGTGGCTATTTCGATCAGCGGACCGGGTTCGATAGCTTTTTTTGGGCAGATATCAATGCAAATCCCGCAGCCGTTGCATCGTTTATAATCATAATCAAGGAGCTTCTTGGATTTCCCCGTTCTCTGGGTGAAGAGAAAATGAGTGTCTTTGACTTCGCTCTCTACTGCTACTTCCAGTTTTTCTTCGCTCACGAAATCACCGCTTAAGCTCGCTGCCGACCGGACCGAGTTCTTTTAGCTGCTGAACATAGTCCTTCACTATCCCGGCGAACTTCTCTCCTTCACTTGCGGCGATCCACTCAACGCGAAGCCGCCGCTCATCAAATCCAAGGTCAACGAGCAGTTTTCCAAGCACGTTCATCCTCTGCAGGGCGCAAGTATTACCTATGGTGTAGTGACACTCCCCGAGCCTGCATCCTGCCACAAGCACACCATCAGCCCCACGCCGCAGCGCCTCAAGCACAAAGGAGGGATTGACCCTGCCCGCGCAAAGAACCCTGATGCTGCGCAGGTTCGTGGGATACTGAAGGCGCAGGGAACCCGCAAGGTCAGCAGCCGCGTAACTGCACCAGTGGCACAGGAACCCGATCACCAGAGGATACTCACTGATCACCCGGGTGGCTTCCTGTATCTGCGCCATTATCTGCTCGTCCGTATAACTTCCAAGCTGTATCGCACCGTTCGGGCATGCGGCACTGCATGCGCCGCATCCCCTGCATGCCACCTCGTCCACGACTGCCTTCCCGTCGATTACCTTGATGCGTCCCAGCTCGCATACGTTTTCACATATCCCGCATCCCTCGCAAAGCTCAGGGAGTACATATGCACTCATGGGCATGATCTCTATCTCCCCCGTATGGAGAAGGCTAACGGCTTTGGCTGCGGCCGCACTCCCCTGCTCTATGGATACCTGTATTTCCTTCGGACCAGAGGCGCAACCTGCAATAAATACGCCCTTCGTATGTGTTTGCACCGGGCGCATCTTGGGATGGGAGCTCTGGAAGAAGCGGTCAGGTCGCGTGGAGAGGTTCAGCATCTTTCCCAGCGCCTCTGCGTTTTTGTTCGCCTCCATGCCGATGGCGAGCACAACGAGATCGTATTCCTCATGGCATTTCTCTCCTGAAAGAGTATCTTCATAATGGATTATCGTTTTCCCGTCGGATTCTTCTACTTCAGCCACGCGCCCGCGTACGAACGAGACGCCCATCTCCTGGGCGCGTCTATAGTACTCCTCATACATCTCGCCGCCTGCCCTGATATCAATGTAATGCACTGAGACTTTCGCATCAGGATATTTTTCAGCGATCTTGACGGCGTTCTTTATTGATGCCATGCAGCACACCTTGGAGCAATAGGGATTTCCCACCTGTTCGTCACGCGAACCAACGCACAGGATGAAGGCGGCGCTTCTCACATCCTTTCCCGTGGATGGCGAGATCACCCTGCCGTGTGTTGGCCCTGCAGAGTTCAGCATCCTCTCAAGCTCCAGGCTGGTTATGACATCCCTGTACCTGCCATAACCATACTCTTCCTTCCGCGCGGCATCAAAGGGCTGATAGCCTGTTGCAACGATTATCGCCCCTACATTGAACTCGAACTCCTCCGGCTTCTGTGTGAAATCCACTGCCTCGGCAGGGCATGCAAGCCTGCACAGGTCGCAGCCCACGCAATGCTCGTCTATGCATGCTACCAGCGGCACGGCCTGCGCAAAAGGTATGTAGATGGACTTTCGCTTTCCTATCCCGAAATCGAACTGGTTTGGTACATCGATGGGGCAGACCTGGGCGCAGATGTCGATACAGCCCTTGCATTTTTTCTCATCGATGTAGCGCGGCTTTTTAATTCCTGTTACTTTGAAATTCCCCGCTCTGCCCTCGATTTTCTTTATCTCTGAATAGGTATACAGGGTAATGTTTGGATGGTTCTGTGCATCTGACATCCTGGGAGCCAGAACGCACATCGAGCAGTCGTTGGTAGGGAATACCTCGTTCATCAGCGCCATTTTGCCGCCGATGGTCGGTTCCTTTTCAACCAGTCGGACTTTTACTCCGATATCAGCCAGGGAAAGGGCTGCCTCTATACCCGCAACTCCTGCCCCGATAACAAGCACATCCTTGTTCGCTGGAAGCGTCTTTTTTTCGAGGGGGGAGAGAAGCGCGGCCTTTGCCACGCCCATAGCTACGAGATCTTTTGCTTTCTGCGTCGCCATGCTGTTGGTATTTGAGTGTACCCATGAACCCTGCTCCCTGATATTGACCATCTCAAGAAGATGGGGATTAAGGCCAGATTGTTCAAGCACGCGCCTGAAAGTGACTTCGTGCAGGCGTGGAGAACATGCGGCCACTACTATCCTGTCAAGCTTCAGCTCCTCGATGTCTTTTTTGACCTGCTCCTGCCCGGAGTCGCCGCACGCGAAAGGTATGTCCCTTGCTACCACTACGTCTTTCAGCTTTTCTGCATGTTTCCTGACGTCCTCGACATCAATGGTTCCTGCTATGTTCGACCCGCAGTGGCAGATATATACACCTATTGGCATTAATGCTCCAGATTCTCAATGAATACTAATTTACCGTTAACAGCATTATTAATATTAGTATCAGTCTCGGTCTCGCGACTTCCCTCTTTTGTAAACCATTTTTATCATATTCTATCTTGAATGCCTTTAATGACATTTATTAACTTCTCACATTCTTTTTAATGCATAAAAGTATATGGTATCTGTGGAAGGAAATTTTTGAAAAAATATTGTCATTATCCCTTAATTCCTCACGACAGATGCCTGTCCAGAATGTTTAATGAGTTCTATGGCTCTGTCAAAATGAGTTGTGCCTGTATTATCTTGCGATAAAGTAAGGATTACAGTCCAAGCTCTATCATGAAGCATTACTGGATAGCCTTCGTATATTCCTTGCATAATTGTTAGTATATTAACGAATGATTGTTTATATATCTTATTGAGACTATAGCAGGAGAGAAATGCCCTAAAAGATGCAAAAACGGTAGAAGTAAAAAGAAGGATGATAAAAGAAGATAAGTTTTCCTAAGTATTTTTGCTTTTATCTCCATCAGAATTTTGGCATTTTAAATAATGGTAAATTGCCTTTGAAATAGCCTCTTTAATGGAGGACTCACCTGTTTTTTCCTTTAATGCAATGGTATCTTCATATAGTAATACTGATTGGACATGAACTATTTTTGTCATCATTTAGTTTTTCTCCTTCTTTTCATTCCTTTAAATAATGGATATAATAATATACTAATAAAGTATAAAAGTTTAACTCGTTACATACACATGTGAATTATCCAAATGTATATTATTGATTTTTATAAATTGCAGTAGAAATATAGGGGTTTATTATTTCCCTGATTCCTTCAACCGTTTAATCCTTGCTTGTGTTTCACCTATCGCTTTTTTATGCTGCTTCTCCAGTTGAGCGATTAAGTTTCCTTCAAATGTTATCCTGACGAGCTTCAGGGATCATTTCTATAAGCCGCTCAAGAACCGTATCCACTCCTTCTCCTGTCAGCGTGGACATACTCATATCCACACCCTCGGCCGGGGCGGAAATATCTGTCTTGTTCGCTACGACTATCATGGGGATATTGAACTCATTTTTTATCTCCTCCAGAAGATGCATCTGCTTTTCAAGAGTATAGCCGCAGGTCTCGGAGGGATCGACTATGTAGAGCATGACTTTTCCAACATGCTTGAGCGCAGAAATTGCCTGAAGTTCTATTTCATTCCTCTCTTCAAGGGGACGGTCAAGAAGCCCCGGGGTGTCTATTACCTGGTATCGCACCCTTTTCCGTTCAAAGTGCCCTACTGCCAGCCCTTTTGTGGTGAAGGGATACGGGGCTATCTCAGGGTGCGCGCTGCTCACAAGCGCAACAAAACTGGATTTTCCCACATTGGGATAACCGGCAATGACTATTGCAGGCCCCTCATCTATGGCGGGAAGTTTCCGAAGCTTATTCCTTGCATTATTCAGGAATCGCAGGTTTCCGTCTATGCTGTCCACGATAGAGGAGATGCGCCCGAACGCCTGCTTTCGCACCACCTTCGCATCCTCGGCATCACGCATCATCCCAACGTACTTTCGTGCCAGCTCATTTATCTTGGTCCCCGCCCACTGCACCGAGGCGAGATTCATTTTCATCTCTTCCACGCCCACGAGTATATCTGCAAGTTCCAGATAGAAAGGCGGTATCCCGTCCAGGCTCGGGAATTTCCTGACAACATTCACCAGGTTATCATTGAGTATGTTGGCCGCGGTGAGAAGCATGGATTCCTCGGCTTTGAGCTTGGATGCGCGGTCAAGTATGCGCTTTCCATGCTTGGCGCGCGCGGCGCGGCGGAAGGACTTGTCCAGGAGTTCTTCAGAGGTGGGGACTGTGGGGATTTTTTCGAATATCATTGAGGCTTAAGAGGTGATGGTGGGATAAAATGGTTATGTAATAAGATATATTAACTTAATGAATGGACACCGAAAATCTCAGGCAAATACTCGCCTTCACCCGCGCCGAGAAAGAACTCATTTCAAGCTTCGACATCCCCAGCGACGCCTTTCTACCGCTCCTTCTCTCTCTTAGGGACGGCGGCGATTACAGTTATTCCTCGGAGAACATAAGGACCATAGCCATCCTGGACAAAACCACAATTTACGATGACGAAGAAAGACTTGGTTATTCCCTCGAGGAAATATACCTGTTCGTAAATCCCGTCCTAAAAGAAGAAGAGGGACTCGTCCACAGGCTGGAGAAATGCGGCGAAGAGGAAGTAAGGCTGCTGGTCAGGCGCCCGTACAGGGTCAAGGTCACGAGCGATCGCATCATTAAAGCGACCGTCCATCCACTCAAAAAAGAAATAAATGTAGAAGAACTTGCAGAAAAGGATTTGGTATTTGACGGGTCAACTGCTTACGACATAGCCCATGAGATAGAGCACCTGAAGCAAAAGGAGATAAAGGGCGGGAGCCTGTGGGAATTCAAATTCGTAAGAAATCAGTAATTCATGAGAAATAAATTAAAATCTTCTTGACAAATTCCTGGATTTCCTTCAGGTCTTCTGACATGATTATAAAAAGCCGCATTGTGTCAGCTTTACCATATCTGAATCCCCTTAATATTCATCCAACGGCATCTCTTTCCATTCCTGATTCATCGGTGCAGGGTTTTTACGAAGAGCAAGAATTATTGACCCGTCACTTACCCTGTGGTTCTTGGAATCCTTTTCCTCCACCCACTTTTCGAGCGCGCCTTTCTTCAACATGGAGCGAAGCGCAAATTTTATACTTCCCCCGTCTCCGTTATTCCTGATATTCGTTGAGCCGTGGATCAGCCTGATATGCCTGAACCCGTGTTCATAGGCCTCCTGTATTTTCTCGCGCGCAGCAATCAGCGCAGTTCTATGGGAATAGCAATGCAGGTCTACCTCGATGCATTTCCTGAATATATCCACATCGAACCATGCCATAAGTGGACAGGTATTATTAGCTGATTTATTTAAGATTTTGCGATAATGTTGAAAAAGACCGCTGAGATCTATTTTTAGCCGCGACCCGGCCTTTCAATATCACAGGCCATAGGCGTCCTCCATTTTCATTGAGGCAGATGGACAGGTCAAAAGTCCTGCTCAATACTTCACCTGTAAGCACTTCCTTTTTTGGACCGCATGCAACAATACTCCCATCCCGCAGCGCCATTGTATGGGTTATGGCAGGCATTATCTCTTCAATATGGTAAGTGACATAGATCAATGTCGGGCCACCTGGCATGAGACACATTTCCTGCACCGCATCCAGAAGTTCTTCCCTTGCCCTGGGGTCAAGCCCTGCGCATGGCTCGTCCAGCACCAGTAAATCAGGTTCAGGCATCATTGCCCTGGCGATCAGGGTCTTCTGCTGTTCTCCGAACGAAAGCGTTCTGAACTGCCTGTCCCCCGACAATCCAAAAAATTCCATCAGAAAGGAAGAGCGTTCAAGGTCTGCCATGGATGGGGATTCATAAAGACCTATACTGCCGAACCTGCCTGATAGCACGATATCATTGACAGATTCCCAATCATGTACCATATCCCGTATCTCGGAACTGCATTCTCCGATATTTCTGCGCAGTTCCCGAAGGTCGGTAGATCCGAATTTTTTTCCCAGAACCCATGTTTCTCCTTCGGAGGGCTGGTGATAGCCGTTGATTATACTTACAAGGCTTGTCTTTCCCGAGCCGTTTGGTCCCAATATCGACCAGTGCTCGCCTCGATTAATGCAGAAGGAGATATCCTGCAGGACGGTTTTATTGTTCCGTACCAAAGAGACGTGACTGATGCGGACAACGGGATTGGGGACCATGGCTTCTTCATATGCGTATAGAACCATAATTTTTTTGTAACAGAGGGAAATTCAATCCCTGACCTCTTTTCTCAATAGCAGGTACGCCAACCCCAATCCAGCTAAACCGTATGCAATGAGTGGCACAAGATATCCAGCGAGTACATCGAACCCTTTCTGGTAAATCAGGACAGATTCCAGCGCCTTGATGCCCAATGTGATCGGAAGAGCGCCGCCAAGAGCAGCCATCAGCTGGGGCATGGTCTCGAACGGGAAGAAAACGCCGCAGAGGAAAAGCATGGGTATGCTCAGCACCAGGGATGAGAGCATGGCCGTATTCTCCGATTCCGCAAACGTTGCAACTGCCATGCCGATCCCTATGAAGCAGGCCGAATATATGAGTATCACCAGGAAAAGGAGACCGAGCTGGTTGACCGGTATCGCTATTCCATAAAGCACGTAGGCCACGACGATCATGATAATTCCCTGCAGCAGGGCGATAAAGATGAGCGCAGATGTCTTTGCGAGGATAAATTCTTCTAAAGATAGGGGTGTCAAAAGCGTCCTGATCAGGGTCTTCTTCGACTTCTCCTGGACGATTGTTATGGATGCAAGAAGGAATGAAACGAACATCAGCACAATTGAAATAATTGCGGGCATCAGGAAGTCAAGATATGACCTGTCGCTGAAAACCGACTCCCTTTCCAATTTAATTGGGGCGGCAATAGCAGCGGGTGACTTCTTGATCACTTCGCTTAAAACGCTTTTCGTCCAGGCAATATCCGATGATAGATTGGATGTTCCGTTGGATATTTCAGAGGTCAGGTTTCCCATCTGGAGGGAGAGGTTGGCTGAACTGTCCTTCACATTTCCCAGGGTGATGACCGCAGATTCGATATTTGTGATATTTCCAGATATACCTGAGATCTCAGCCGTGTAATTGGTTATAGACCCCTGCATATTTTGAAGCCGCGTGTCAGTCTCGTTCAATTTTTGGTGCAATTCCGCACCTTTCTGGGCTACATTCACAAGACCGTTGTAAAGAGACCTGATACGGTCAGTCCTTTCAAGCAGTAGGGCTCTTGTATCCTGTACCTGCCTGATGGTGCCGGCAAGTGAAACGCACTGCGGCGCTGATGGACCACCACAAGTCAGATTATAAGTCCCTTGCAAATTTGTCTGGATGGCAAACAATGAGGCATCCGTGGAATCGATATTATCGACCACGAATTTCAGGTCATCTCTCAGTGCAGCCGAATCGTCGTATATCGAACTCACGTTCTTATCCAGTTCGATTATCTCTGTGCGCGTTACATTGATATCAGAGCCGGTCCTGTTAAGGTCGAGACCCATCTGGTCAATGGTGTTTTTCATCAAGACGATCGACTCATTCAGGCCGGTGGCGTTTATGTTGTTCATTGAGATCAGTACTTTCTGGGTATCCCGATTCATGTCCGCGATACTTCCATTGATACGGGTGACCCCATCCTTCAGCGGATCCAGTTCGGATTCCATCTGAGCCAGGTTTTCCCACAGCTTGCTGATGAAACCAAGGGTGAGTTCGTAGGACATTTTTTCGGTGGTGGTGAGGAAAACAGTAGAAATAACCGGCGCAATCTGCACTTTTGAATTATCCAGGTATAATCGAATCACCTGGGTCTGATTCTCAGGAATGAAAATCCCTGCACTGTATTTTCCCTCTTTTACACCATTTTCAATAACAGCAGGATCGCTCGTGTTCTCTTTGACGATCACGAACATCTTGCTGGTATTCAATTCTTCAATGATTTGCTTTCCCTGGTCTGATCCACCCCCCACACCCAGCTTTACATCCTTAAGACCTTCACCTGATGAACCTGAGAACACAGACCCGATCAATATCATGATAAGGATTGGTGCAATAAAAATCAGCAGCAACGTTTTTTTATGGCGTACATAAACCTTCAAATCCTTCTTTATAACAGAAAAGCCGATCAATGCCATTCCTCCCCTGCTGCATGGATGAACACGTCCTCCAGGCTGGGCCTGCTGGATTCAACGTCCTTTATTTTTTCACCCATGGATTCGAATATTTCAAAGATCGCCTGAAGCGGCAGATCTTCCTTGAGGGATAGCTTCAATCCTTTCTCGCCAATGCTGCAGGATGATACCGCTTCCAGCAACTCCACTTTGCTTTTGATCGATCGATAGTCGCCTGGAGCGCTCGTTATCTGGATAACCCTTGCTCCCAACATTTTTTTCAGCTCTTCAGATGTTCCTTCAACGACTATCTTGCCCCTGTTCATTATCATTATCCAGTCGCACAGCAGGTCGGCTTCTTCCATATAATGCGTGGTGATAAGAACGCTAGTGCCTTCGCTATTGACTGATCTGATGGTATTCCACAATGCTTTCCTGGAAACCGGGTCAAGTCCTACGCTGGGTTCATCCAGGATGAGCACATCGGGTTTATGTACCAGTGCGCAGGCGATATTCAACCTGGTTTTCATTCCACCTGACAGCGTGCCCGCAAAACTTGCGCTCTTATCACCCAGTTGCAGCATTTCCAGGATTCTATGGCCTCTTTTTTTGATCTCAATGACTGGAATGCCGTACAGTGAACCGAAATACTCGAGATTTTCATTTACCGTGAGCTCATCATAGAAACTGTGTTCCTGAGGGACGACCCCGATGATTGAAAGCACTT
Source organism: Candidatus Methanoperedens sp. (assembly GCA_027460535.1). Classification (NCBI taxonomy): domain Archaea; kingdom Methanobacteriati; phylum Methanobacteriota; class Methanomicrobia; order Methanosarcinales; family Candidatus Methanoperedentaceae; genus Candidatus Methanoperedens; species Candidatus Methanoperedens sp. Next base: position 28,595 of record JAPZAR010000007.1, on the reverse strand, counting down.
CTTTCTTATCATTGACTACATCCAGACCGGAGATATATGCCCGTCCGGACGTGGGCCTTGACTGGCATGACAGTACCTTTATCAATGTAGATTTGCCTGCCCCGTTCGGGCCGAGAAGACCGAAAATCGTTCCCTTTTCTATGCTCAGGGAAACGTTATTTAACGCACTGAAATTGCCATAACTTTTCGATAATCCGCGAATTTCTATTATCGGTTCCATTGCGTACCCATGTTATTCTCTAGAATACAAAATGTCGGTCAGGTATAGTTTATATTTTCCCTGCAACTATTTAAAACTTTTTTATGGGATGATTGCGATTTCATGGAGTTCTAAATTGAAATAGTAGCACATTCATAGAACTGACCGTGAACATGAAAAAGAACACTATCATTTTGTTCAATCCGATGCCTGTAAAACATCCTGTTGCAATCCAAAATAAGAAGACCACGTCGCTTCAGGTTCCTCTTGTCAATGTCCCCCTTTCCCTTCTTGCTCTTGCCCGGATGGTCAGGAATGAATTTGAAGTTAAGATCATCAATGCAGCAGTGGATAAAGATTACAGAAAGCAGATCCTGGACGCGTGCGATAATGCGCTCTGTCTTGCAGTGAGCAGCATGACCTGCTACCAGATCAGGGACGGGATTAACATTTGCGCGGCTGTTAAAGAACGCAATCCTGATTTGCCTGTCATCTGGGGCGGGTATCACCCATCCACTGAACCGGTGCAGACGCTTGAAAACCCTAATATTGATATTGTTATCAGGGGCCAGGGAGAACTCACATTCAGGGAGGTCGTGAAGAGACTCAGCAATAATGGTGCAATTGACGGAATTCCCGGGGCTTCGTTTAAAGATGGGGGCAGGATCATGAACAACCCTGACAGGATATTTGAAAAACTCGATGCCTTTCCCCCCGTTCCGTATGATATGATAGAGGTGGAGCGGCACATAAAGGGATATAAGTTCGGGACTCGATGCATTGACTATTATACAAGCCAGGGCTGTGCCTCAGGATGTGATTTCTGCTCTGAGCCAATATTCTGCGCCAGGCACTGGTCAGGACTTGCGCATGAAACCGTGGTTTCAGAGCTTGAATACCTTGCAAAGACATACAACATAGACACATTCATGATAAGGGACAGTGATTTCTTCCTTAATGTCAGGCGTGTGAAAGAATTGTGCAGGCTTCTGATCGAAAAAGACCTGGGCATCCGTCTGACAAGTGTGAATGGCAGGATGGAGCAGCTTTCGCGCATGGATGAGAGCGTCTGGGCGTTAGCGCGCGAAGCCGGCATACATGAAATATTCATTGGATTTGAAAGCGGATTTCAGGATGCATTGGATGCAATGAACAAAGGCTCCAGGGTGAGCCAGATAAAGAATTGCATCGATAAGTGCATAAAGCATGATATTGACATCCGGGGTTCGTTCATGGTGGGGATTCCGGGGGTCGAAGCGGGAAAAGAGGTTAAAAGCACATTGAGCGAGATACATAAGATAATATGCGCATACGGCAAACATGGCAGACTTGCTCATATGGATATTCTTTTATCATTCTATACACCCTACCCGAACACGAGACTATACGATGTCTCGCTTGAGAAAGGTTTGAAACCTCTAACTTCCCTTGAAGATTGGGGTGACTTTGACCAGTTCGATTTCAAAGCACCATGGTTCCCCCGGGAGTATTTTGATATTGTGAAGGATTTCAGGGCAAATATGCCCTGGAACTCTGGATGCGGATTTGAAGAGTGGTGCAATTTCTATGAAAGAATGGTTGGCAGAATCTAAAAATAAGTAAATATCCTGAAGTTCGGATGGGATTGTTAAATACCTGTCATTTCATTTTCTTTCGTATAATGGCCACATCGCCAAGCGTGGTCCCACGGATGAACCCGCCACCGCGCTGGTCTTGAGATGATATCTTTTCGGTCAATTTTATATTAAGTGTTGTTTCAAGTTTTTTCCTTACTGCATCTTCGGGTATGAGTTCCTCACGTTCGATTTTTCTTAGTAATGTGGATTTTTCCATCATCTTCGAGGCAAGCTCTTCGATCGTTAACCCCTGAGATTCCCGGGCTTTCTTGATAATGTGGGCATAATCCGGGTTGATCTCATCCTCAAGTTTATCAAAAACATCTCTTCTTGGCCTGCGGGTTACAATTACCTTCTCTGTGGGTAACATTTTCCTGGACACCGGGGTCCATTTGTCGGTTGGTTTCCCGTAACGGGCACATTTTCCGCACACATCCAGGACAGTCCCTTCCACAGTCACCCTGGTTGGATTCCCTTTTATGTCATCGCCGCATATTTCACATTGCATCCCATTCATCTCGACGAAAACTCTATATACCGTACACGCTTAAATATCATTCGGAGACCACCATGTCTGAAGCTCAGGAAAACCGGGAAAGCCCGATCGGTATGGCAAGCGACGATTTTTCTCGCTATTTGATGGACAGGATAAAAATGCTTGAGGAAAGGAACAATATCCTGAGGGACCAGGCCAATAAGATAGAATTGGAAAAGCGTTTTACTGAGAGCCAGAAGCTCAAGTATGAGAGAGAGTTAAGGCAGTTAAAAAGCGAGCTTGAAAGGCTCAAAACACCTCCGCTGGTCGTGGGCAGTGTGGTGGATGTTCTTGAAAACAATAAGGTCATTATCAGGAGCAGCACCGGCCCGCAGTTCGTGGTGGGAGCATCACAGCTGATAAACAGCTCCGAACTCGTACCGGGGTCGCGGGTTTCTTTGAATTACCAGACTCTTGCAGTCATCGGGGTCCTTCCTTCTTCACGCGATCCGTATGTGAACGCCATGGAAGTCATAGAGTCCCCGGGTGTGTCATATTCAGATATAGGGGGTCTTGAGGAACCGATCCGCGATGTGAGAGAGACGGTAGAAATGCCCCTTACAAAACCAGAGGTGTTCGAACGTATCGGGATCGAGCCTCCAAAAGGCGTACTGTTATATGGCCCTCCGGGAACGGGGAAAACACTTCTTGCAAAAGCCGTGGCAAGCCAGACCAAGGCCACGTTCATCAGGATCGTGGGCTCGGAGCTTGTACAGAAATACATAGGTGAAGGGGCAAGGCTGGTGCGGGATCTTTTCAAAATGGCAAAAGAGAAAGCTCCGAGCATTCTATTCATAGACGAGCTTGATTCCATAGGGGCAAAACGCCTTGACACGGCAACCTCCGGAGACAGGGAAGTCCAGCGCACACTGATGCAGCTCCTTTCGGAAATGGATGGTTTTAACAATCGGGGGAATGTCAGGATAATAGCGGCAACCAACAGGCCTGATATACTTGACCCTGCGCTTCTTCGCCCCGGAAGATTCGATCGGTTCATTGCAATCCCGATGCCAAGTAAGGAAGCACGCACAACAATCCTGAAAATCCATTCAAAGAAAATGAAGCTTTCAGAAGAGGTTGATTTTGAAGCACTCGCCTCTCTTACCGATGGAGCCAATGGCTCGGATCTTAAGGCAATTGCGATGGAAGCCGGGATGCTTGCAGTAAGAGAAGAGCGATACAGCGTGGGAATGGATGATTTCCAGAACGCGATCAAAAAGTTAACGATCCAAACAACAAAAACCAATCTCCATTCTGAAGGGATGTTCGCCTAAATACTGGAAGTAAAATATTTTATAGATAAGATTCAATACATTTTTGTATACAGGGGTAATATATTTCAGGGTGATTAGAGAGTTAAATTCGGAACAATGATGGAAACAATTGCAAAATCCCTTGAAAAAGTCCTCTCTGACCTGGAGGGGGTGGGTGGTATCGAACTCGCGGCGGTAATTTCAAAGCAGGGTTTGCTTATGGTTTCGAAAGAAAAAAATAATGGGCTCAATAGTGAAGCATTTGCGGCCCTGACAGCAACCCTTTACATATCGGCAGAATCCACGACTATGCGTTTGAGCAGCCAGAAACCAAAATCCATCAGCGTCGAGACGGAGGATAAACATCTTATAACATTTACTGCAGGCCCGGATGCATTGATCGTGGTCCTTGTTGGGAAGGAAGGATACATCGGCCTGATCCTTAACGAGTTAAAAAAAGCCGCTGAGAAAGTCACGAAGATCCTTTGAATCGCAGCTGGATATAATCAGGTTCTTTGAAATTAACCGATGGGTATTTATATCGTAAATACCGTGTAAGTGTGTTACATACTAACATGATAAAGGTGATTGAATTGTCAGAAATCGGCAAAAAAATTCGACTCGAGAGGATAATGGACAGAGAGAGCAGGAACATGGTGATAATACCTATGGATCATGGGATATCCATGGGGCCTGTTAGGGGCATAGTCGATCTTGCGGACATGGTGAACAGGGTGGCAGATGGTGGGGCGAACGCTGTTCTCCTCCAAAAAGGCATGGCAAAGCATGGTCATCGAGGATACGGACGCGATATCGGGCTCATCATACACATGAGCGCATCAACATCGCTCGGACCTGATCCCAATGATAAAGTGCAGGTATGTACCGTTGAAGAGGCTATTAGAATGGGAGCCGATGCTGTGAGCATACACATTAATATTGGCTCGGAAACGGAAGCCAAACAGTTAGAAAAATTCGGGTCTGTAGCTGAACAATGCGACAACTGGGGAATGCCCCTTATTGCGATGATGTACCCGCGCGGCAAGGATATCAAGAACTCCAACGACCCCGAACTTGTGGCCCATGTTGCGCGCGTGGGTGCAGAACTGGGCGCAGATATCATAAAGACCAATTTCACAGGTGATGTGGATTCCTTCAGGTCGGTCGTGGAAGGCTGTCCTGTTCCGGTGGTAATGGCAGGCGGTCCCAAGACAAATACAGATGAGGAATTCCTTTCAATGGTGCGTGCGGCGCTGGACGCCGGAGGGCGCGGGGTCGCCATCGGACGCAATGTTTTCCAGCATGATAATCCCACGGCGATGACGCGGGCGCTCACACTCGTGGCACATAAAGGCGCAAGCGTGGAAGATGCCATGGAGGCTCTCCGGTGAAAATAGAAAAGGCCGTCTGGATAAAAGCTGACAGCGGTTCCTGGGATGAGAATAAGCCTCGCGTTACCACAGGCCTTGAGTCCGGAGCGGATGCCATACTGTTGAATTCCGAGGATGTCGGGAAGGTAAGAGAATTGGGGAATATTAAGGTCGCAGCACAAGGAGATGAAGCCGACATAATGGTCGTGGGAAAAGACGGCGAAGGTGACGGGACAAAGAAGTTACCTTCGGATTTCGCGAACTCCGAGGATATAGCGCAAGCAAGGCGCCTGAGCCGGGAAGGTAAAGCCGTTGCAGGGTATGTTGTCATAAAGAACAAGAAATATGAGCAGTTCGCAGTTGAACTGGGAAAATCGTGCGATTACCTTATTGTTATAGGTACGGACTGGAAGGTCATCCCGCTTGAGAACCTTATCGCAGGGCTTCAGAAACTTGATGTTGAGATCATAGCAGGTGTCCGGAATGCAGAGGAAGCAAAACTCGCGCTTGAGACTCTGGAGCACGGTTCCGATGGCGTGCTTCTCGATACGGATAATCTTTCAGAAATAAAGAAAGTTGTGGCTGTCAGGGATAGGTCAGGAATGGAAAAGGTCCCTCTTGCTAAAGCCAGAGTGACAAAGGTGAAGCAGGTAGGAATGGGCGACCGTGTGTGTGTTGATACTGCTTCCCTGATGATCCAGGGGGAGGGGATGCTGATAGGTTCGCAGAGCAATGGGCTGTTCCTGGTGCATTCGGAATCGGAGGAGAGCCCATACGTGGCCGCGCGGCCTTTCAGGGTGAACGCAGGGGCGGTGCATGCCTATATCAGGGTGGGCGAAAAAACACGCTACCTCTCAGAGCTTTCCTCAGGGGATGATGTCCTGATAATCAATTCCGAAGGCGAGACGCGGCCTGCGGTCGTGGGAAGGGTGAAGATCGAGCGAAGACCCCTGATGCTGGTGGAAGCCGAGGTGGAGGGAGCGAAGATCAAGACACTGCTCCAGAACGCTGAGACCATAAAACTTGTGGGAATCGATGGGAAACCCATGCCTGTGACCTCGCTCAAGGAAGGCGACGAGGTGTTGGTGTATTTTGAGGCGGCGGCGAGGCATTTTGGGATAAAGATAGAGGAGACGATTATTGAGAAGTGATTTTCCGGCGCTGGCATAATCGCTGAAGCACTTGGAAAACGTATAGCGCATTGGGGTCGGTCGCGCGCAGGAAATTTGGATTATTTATGATTGTCGGGTTTAAAAAGGGTTGAAGGGGTGAAAATGAATGCTCTGTATATTATAGACTGTTTATAAGGTCAAGCCATTCTTCTCTCGTGATTTTTGCATCGTTTATTACCTTGCGGATCGTTCCTTTTCCAATATCCTCACCGGGATGCACGGTGATTATTGTAGTTCTCCCATCCGGATGGCGCATGAACAGATGGCTGCCTTTCTGTCTTATCTGCTGGAAACCTATCTTTTCAAGCATCTTTATAACTTTCTTAACAGGCAGAGGTTTTATTGAATCCATTCAAACTGCGACCTCGACCTTCTGGATGCCTACGAAATTTAAAGGGACTTCCTGGATGAGGTCTGATTCGACTTCTAAATAAAGCTGGATCGCTTCCTTTATCCTTTCTCTTAATTCATCAAGGGTTTTTGCCTGAGTATGACATCCTTCGAGTTCGGGCACGGATGCTATGTATATACCGTCCTCGTCCTGCTCTATGACTACGGTGAATTCTTTTTTCATAATGCTGCCTCATAATAGTATGTTGAACTTGTGTATGAATTTATCGATGAGGATATTATCTATAAATAAGTTTGAAATGACCTTGCTTAAGAATGTATAGGCGATAAAGCGTGTCGGCGCCAATGGGAAGACCGTCCCTGAGGCCGAGTTCAAGGAAGGCGATGAGGTGCTGGTGAATTTCGAGGCTGCTGCGAGGCATTTCGGGATCAAGATAGAAGAGACCATAATAGAGAAGTAGATTTGATCCGCTTTCATTATAATTCTAAGAAAGCCTGATAATAGATTAAGTTAATAATGCACAGGCAGTAATACTTTACTATAGCTGGCAGGAGGAATGATTTATGGACATGGAACTCAAAGATAAATTCATCGAACTCTGGAAAAAATATTTCAACAATGCGGAACTTCCCATCACCTTTTACTATACTGATGAGGAAGGACATGCAGAATTCGTAAAACCCGGCTCCGTAGCAAGATGTATAATAGGGGCTTTATCGAATGTCAGGAAGGGCAAGTCCCTCTGCTTCAACATTGAATCCGTGGGCTGCTTTGGCGGGAAAAGATACCTGGGTTTTTCAGAAAAAATCAGACCCAACTTTGAATTCTTCCTTTCATGCGGGATTCCTGGCGAGCTTGAAGGTGAGCGCTACAAGAAATCCCCCGAACTTGTGAAAGAATTGATGAAAAATGTACCTGTTTTTAAAGCTCCTTCGCAGTTCATCGTATTCAAGAGGTGGGACATGCTTGAGAATGATGATAATCCTGAGGTTGTTATTTTCTTTTCCAAACCCGATGTTCTCTCCGGCATTTTCACTCTTGCCGGTTTTGATGTGGGTGAGCCGAACGGTGTGATCTCGCCCTTCGGGTCAGGCTGCGGTACCATCGTTCAGTATCCCTATCTTGAAAAGGATTCTGAAAATCCCAGAGGGGTTCTTGGAATGTTCGATGTCTCGGCGCGTCCCTATGTTCATGCGGATGAACTCACACTTGCAGTGCCAATGACGAAATTCGTTACGATGGTGGAGAACATGGAAGAGAGCTTCCTCACAACGGGGTCGTGGAAGATGGTGCAGAAGAGGATACGTTAATCCATCCCGGGATATTAATCCATAATCATCTTTTTATATTTCCCCGGGCAATACGGGCAGGTAATGAAGACAATAATCATCGGCGGCGGACTCGCAGGGCTTGCAGCTGCATATAAGCTTTCCGGGAAAGAAGAAGTTGTTGTCGTCGAGAAAGAGCCAGAACTCGGAGGAATGGCATCAAGCTATACCATAAAAGTCCCGGATCTTAATACGGGAACGTATCATATCGAAAAATACTATCATCATATCTTCGCAGGTGACGGGGAACTCATATCTCTTATAGAGGAACTGGGTCTTAGGAATCGGCTTGAATGGCGCAGGGGCACGACAGGATATTACCTCGAAGGTAAAATATTCCCGATGAACACGCCTTTTGAGATACTGAAAGCATTGCCGTTGATGGATGTTATAGGATTAACATGGCTCGTGTTGAAGGCAAGAAGGATAAAAGACCTGGCTCCATATGATGATATTACCGCAAAGGAGTGGATAGTGGATACAGCGGGCGAATCTGTTTATAATAATTTCTTCCTTCCCCTGCTTTCGGGCAAGTTCGGTGATAACAAAGACAAGGTGTCAGCAGCCTGGCTCCTTGGTCGCGTTCGCATCCGCTCGGACAGGAGCGCGAAAGGGGAGCGCCTGGGTTACATGCGCGGGGGTTTTCATGCTCTCATGGAGGAGATGGCTTCGCATATCAGGAAAAAGGGGGGCGCTATAAGGCAGGGCAATGTGTCACGGATCGAGGTAAACAATGGTTCTGTCCGGGGCATTATCGTTGATGGTGAGTTCATCGGATGCGACAGGGTTATTTCAACCGTTGCCCCTTCTGTCCTCCAGAAAATAATGGATACGGAATTTCTGGGACTTGATATGGAAATCAGTTACCAGGGTACGGCATGCGCACTTTTTGGATTGAGGGAAAGGGTCATGGATGATACCTACTGGCTGAACATCAGGGTTGAGGTGCCCTTTGGCGCCATGATAGAGCATACTAACTTTATCCCGGCATCAGATTATGGGGAAAACCTGATGTATGTGACCTCATATTTCCAAAGTATTGATAGCGTTCTCTGGAAATCAAAAGATGAAGACATCATCGAATTATACCTGAAAGGGCTTGAAAAGCTCTTCCCGGAATTCCGGAAGAAGGTGAAATGGTGGCGCCTGCGCAGGGATAAGGACACGGCACCAGTGTATGAAACAGGATACGGAAAAAAAGTCCTGCCTTATGAAACAAAGATCAGAGGGCTCTATTTAGCGGGTATGTTCTCGGACGCGAATTACCCGGAGAGGAGCATGAATGGCTCGATCGTGGCAGGATTTAAATGCTCTGAAAATATATTGAAGAAGGAGGCATTACAATAGTAGAGGTTTCAATTGTCCTTCCGGCTTATAACGAGGCAGCGCGCTTGGAAAGCACGGTGGAGAGAACAGCAGCAGCGCTCCGGGAGATAACGCCATCTTTTGAGATCATAATTGCCGAAGATGGAAGCAGGGACGGCACGGATAAAATATGTGAAGCCCTCTCGAAAAAATATGATTTTGTGATACATCTGCATTCTGATGAGAGGCAAGGCAGAGGCCGGGCGCTCAACCGGGCGTTTGCGGCCTCAAAAGGGGAGATCCTTGGATACATCGACGTTGACCTTGCAACAGATATGAAGCACCTGATGGAACTCATACAATCCATCCGCGATGGTTACGATTTTGCCACGGGTTCAAGAATGCTTCCGGAAAGCAATGTCAGAAGACCTTTCAAAAGGGGTCTTGCAAGCAAAGGTTTCAACTTCCTTACGAGATTGATGCTTGGCTCAAAACTCTATGATCATCAATGCGGTTTCAAGTCCTTCAAACGCAGCTCCCTGTTTGAGATCATGGATTCTGTGAAAGATACCCACTGGTTCTGGGATACAGAATTATTTGTTCGTGCACAGCGGGAGGGTTACAGTGTAAAGGAATTTCCCGTTGAATGGAAACACGGCGGTGCAACAAAGGTCAATCTGGTAAAGGATGTCTTCGGGATGGGTTCACAGATATTCAGATTATGGTGGGAATTCCTGTGGAATTGATAAAATAGTCATACGTTTATATATAATGATTAACAAATCATCTCTCAATGAGAGGAAATATTGGGATTGTCGTTATTATGGCGCTGGGCTGACGTATTGCTGAAGCACACTCAACATAGCTATCAAAATTTAAGAAAACGTCACATACCATTCCATGACTAACAAAATACAGCTTCTTACTGGAAAATCGGATACAAAAGAAGTCTTTATAGATGCGCAGGAATTGGTTACCGGAAGAACGTGCGTAATAGGTCAAAGCGGGAGTGGTAAAAGCTACTTAATAGCAGTACTCTGCGAACAACTGCTGCAAAATAATATCGCTTTTTGTATAGTTGATACGGAAGGGGAATATTTCTCTTTAAAAGAAAAGTTTCAACTGTTATGGGTTGGTGGGGAAGAAGCGGATGTTAGAATAGACTTTGATTTCTATGAACTCATAACAAAATCAATAACAAATAACGTTTCTTTAATTTTAGATGTATCGGATGTCCTGAAACAAAGAAAAGTTGTTTCTGATTTTGCAGGTAAATTATATGAAATCGAAAGCCAGATAAAGCAGCCGTATTTATTGATTATCGAGGAGGCGGACAGGTTTGTTCCGCAAAGCAAGGACTCTATAAAGGAAATCGAGGAGATTTCAAAAAGAGGGAGAAAGCGGGGGTTGGGTTTGCTTGTTGCAACTCAAAGACCTTCGCTTGTAAATAAGAATGTCCTGTCCCAATGCGGAAACCAGTTTATCGGGAAATTAACAACCGAAAACGATTTAAAAGCGGTGGATCTGTTTTTTGCAGACAGGAAAGAACTGGAATTATTGCCTAAATTGACCACCAGCGAATTTTTTGTGATGGGGAATGTGGTGAAAGAAAAAACCAGGATGCAGACCGTCCAGAGAATAACACAGCACAAAGGGCTTACCCCGAAACTGATTCCAAAGGCGACAGGTAAAATTACCGAACTAAAAACAAGCCTGGGCTTTGCAGGGATACTGGAGGAGAAGGAAAAAGTAAAAGAGGCTTATGAGTCTGGCGAGAGAAAATTAAAAGGAGTCAAGGCGCAAATCCCAAAAGAGCAGATAGAAGCTATCGTTGATGGTAAAAGAAGGAAAAAGTATTGGTTGTCTGGGGAAAAGGAGCATGTAAAATCTATCGAGCTTATCTATCATCCACTTGTCTGGGTTGAAGTAACTGCTCCGGAGGGATTTATCACGAAGAGCCTTGCATCGCATTCAATTATAGTAGATTCTATAAGCGGCGAATTTGTGGATATTAAACATGGATTAAAATACTCAACAGGTATTTCTAAATTAATCGGTTTGAATGAAAACGAGATCAGGATTCTGTTGGAAATCTATAGAAATAAAAAAATTACAATCGGTGATCTTGAACTTAAAACCAAACTGTCCGAGACGACAATAAGAACTATCATACACCATCTACAGGATAGAAAGATGGTAACTTTTTCAAAAGAAGGAAATTTAAAATTATATTCTTTTCTTATCAACTTTGAACCCCCGGATTTAAAACAGTCTTTAAGCCGCCCTGAGATACAGCAAATTTCCGGGAAAACAAATAAACAGGCGCTTACAGAGGATGTTATGCGAAAAATAATAAAGGGCCTGGAAGATGATGCTGACATAACAAAATTTGAGGTTTTTTATTACCCCATATGGTTTGTAAACCTGGAAAATAGAAGTCTGAAAATAGATGGTGTCGCCGGGAAAGAAATTTGAGGCTCGCTTTGGTTTTGCAGCTGTGTGAGAGCCCAGTGCCTTGAACCACAATGCGTGCCTGCCGGCTTAATGGCAAGGGTTATTATTGAAAAAATCAGAGTTTCACCAAAAGCTGTTTATAATGGTTGAACTTACAATTAGAATAAATAAGTATTTATTGTGATGCTATTACTTTATTATTCATAACTGGATTATGGGACTGTGCCTGATTTCATGAGGGGGGTTATATCATTATTATGATACTAACAATTATTATTTATATGAATAGATATTTATATTCACAGGGATAATATGTATTTGCTGGATAGGTTTATCGGGGATGGGAGTGGTTTACCTCCAATAAAAAATTTGGTATCCATCGCAACGGAGGGAGGACGATGTTATTTTGGAATGCCAGAGTTAATCCCTGCCTCTCCTGGGAATTTTCAAATATGAGTAGCTTTTTAACCCAAAGATATTTCTTATAAATCGTATGTTTCATCCTTTGTCTGTCATAAATGCAATATAGGATTAGAAACATGGTGAATTATTATGGTGTTGAACCTGTTTGACATAGCTATCTGGTGGCTGGCTTTAGAGATCATCGGACTAATTGCTCTTCCCATTGCCGCACACGTGGGCTCAAATCTGAAAGATAGGGGATATTCCATTTCAAAACCACTTGGATTACTGCTCCTGACATATATCAGCTGGATAATATCTGTTCTTGGTTTCAGATATTCTTCTTTTTCGGTTCTATTTTCGGCAGTGATCGTAGCCGCATGTTCTTGCATCATTTTCTGGAAGAAAATGCCGCTTTTTGTTGAAAAAAAATATATCATCAAATTTGAATTATTGTTTTTGATCGCGTTTGCCATCTTTTCCGCTATCCGTGCTTACAGCCCTGATATTTACTGGACTGGAGGGGAGAAGTTCATGGATATGACTTTCATAAATAATCTTCTCAGGACTTCGCAATTCCCACCTTCCGACCCATGGATGTCGGGGACAACGGTCCCCTATTATTATTTCGGGTATCTCATCGTAGCGAATATGATCAAAATAACAGGGATTCTGCCATCCACAGCTTTCAATCTTGCCACCGCGTCTTTTTTTGCGCTGTCCCTTACAACAGCATTCGGTATCGGATATGCTCTCACCGAAAGAATTCGTTACGGGATTATAACAGCTTTCCTTGTGGCAATTGCAGGAAATCTTGTGGGTTTTTTTCAATTGATGGACATCCTGCGCAGAGGAGATGTGGTATCTAATATCTTAAAGTTCAACTACTGGACGAGCTCACGTGTAATACCTGATACTATCAATGAATTTCCCTTCTTTAGTTTTCTCCAGGGGGATGTCCATGCCCATATGATATCAATAAGTTTTCAGCTATTAATTGTTCTCCTTTTGATGAGTATCTTCAAATCCCGGGCTATGGATGCGGTTTCGATATTTATTCTCGGATTATCTATTGGTTTCCTGTACCCGCTTAATTCCTGGGACTATCCTGTGTATCTGGTTGTCGCGATCGTTGTCCTGGCTTTTAAATTTTACCTTGACTTTTTGTCCTCAAGAGCATTAAAAAAAGAGCTCTTAAAACCGATTTTAATAGTTGGCACCTTAACTGTCCTGAGTTATCTATTGTACATGCCGTATCATCTTTCTTATGGATTCGATCGGATAATCTCTTATATTCCTTCGGGAAGGACCAACCTGTTATTCTATCTTGCCATCTATGGGTTATTCCTTTACATTATATCCCGATTTGTCCTGTCAAAATCCAAAAAGTTCCATATGAAACCTGTAAATCTATTGGTCCCTATGGTTTTGATTTTAGTTCTGTCGGTGCTATTGAAGTTTGAATTATTGATTTTACTTCTTCCTCTCCTTGTTCTGTCAGTAGAATCACTGTTAAAAGAAAGAGATGAGAACCATGCCTTTGTGCTCATCTTAATTATAGCAGGCATTCTGATATCGTTTTTCTGCGAGCTTTTTTACATCCAGGACGCACTTGGAAAAGGCAACCCGGCCTATATTCGCCTTAATACGGTCTTCAAATTCTATCTCCAGAACTGGATCTTGTGGGGAATTTCAGCAGGAATGATTCTATTCCAGTACAGGGATTCTTTTTCCAGAAAAAAGACGTGGGGCATCGTGGCTACGCTCCTTATTCTGATGGTTTCCGTATATCCGGTTTTTGCCACTATAGGAAAATCCGGCGCCTTTGGCGCCGAGCCGACCCTCGATGGGGAAGCATGGGTAAAAAAACAGCATCCTCAGGAATACATGGCGATCCTGTGGTTTCGGAATTTGAGCGGACAGCCGGTAGTTTTGCAGGCGCCGGGGGAACTGTATCAATGGAATACCTATGTGACCGCATTTACCGGTCTTCCAACGGTGATAGGCTGGGGTGGGCATGAGCTTAACTGGAGACTGGACTCAAAAGAGGTCAACGCCCGATGGTCAGATGCCAATACCATGTACACCTCTCTCAGTTTAGAGGATGTCGGTATGCTTCTGCAAAAATATAATGTATCATATGTTTACTTCGGAGAAGCCGAGGCGAATAGATACAGAAGTCCGAGGCTGTACGAGTCGCATCCGGAGAGATTTGAAAAGGTATTCGAGTATGGGGATGCGGTCGTTTATAAAGTGAAATCATATCCGGGGTAGCACATAATTAACTTTTGCATAGCTATGGGTGTTGGGAAGTCAGATAGACATTTAGGACTCAAATGATCAAGCTACGTCGATCAAGGTGCATCCGGCATGCCTGCGGATTTCATACCGTTAAATCTTTTTACTAATAAGTTATGCAAGTGGAAGGAGTTATGGATGAAAGAAAGGTATAACCCGCACGAAATAGAGGAAAAATGGCATTTAATGTGGGCCCGGGCAAAAATATTCGAGCCTGAACCGGATGACAGGGAGAAATTCTTCATCACGATCCCATATCCCTATTTGAACGGGAACCTTCATGCAGGCCATACCAGGACATTCACTATCGGCGACGTGATCGCTCGGTACAAAAGGATGCGGGGCAAGAACGTCCTGTTCCCCATGGGTTTTCATGCCACGGGAACCCCGATTGTGGGTCTGGCAGAACAGATCCAAAAAAAAGACCCTGAGACAATAAGGGTTTACAATAAGCTTCATGAGATCCCGCTCGAGGTCCTGGATACAATCCAGACACCTGAGCAAATAGTGGAGTATTTCGCTAGGGAAGCCGAAGCCGCAATGAAAAGCATAGGATTTTCGATCGACTGGCGAAGAAGATTTACGACCACAGATCCTCATTATAAAAAATTCATCACATGGCAATTCAACCTTCTTCGGGACAAGAACAGGGTGGTAAGAGGTGCGCATCCGGTTCGGTGGTGCCCGAATGACGAAAATCCTGTGGAGGACCATGACATACTGAGAGGGGAGGATGCCACAATAATTGACTATACTCTTATAAAATTCAGGCTCGATGGGGATATCCTGCCATGCGCCACACTTCGTCCCGAAACAGTATTCGGGGTCACGAACCTGTGGGTAAATCCAAAAATAGTCCATGTGAGAGTCAAGGTGAACAGCGAGATATGGATAGTCAGCAAGGAAGCCTATGAAAAACTCAAGTTCACAGATAAAAAAGTTGAACTCATGGGTGATATAATCGGCGAGGACCTGATAGGAAAGAAAGTGAAAAATCCTGTGACCGGGTCTTCCGTTTTGATCCTTCCTGCATCCTTCGTTAACCCCGAGAACGGGAGCGGCATCGTCATGAGCGTTCCGGCGCATGCGCCATATGATTATCTTGCCCTGCGCGATCTGAAAGGCGCGGACCTGACGAAATATGGCATCGAGGATGATGTCTCAGGGATACCGCTCATTTCCCTGATCAAAGTGGCGGAGTACGGTAAGTATCCTGCGGTTGACGCGGTCACTGAACTGAAAGTGAAAGACCAGAACGATCCAAGAGCAGAAGAAGCTACAAAACTTGTATACAGGCGGGAATTCCATGGGGGTGTGCTGACCGGGACAACCGGAAAGTATGCCGGCATGGCGGTTTCGAAAATAAAAGACGTCCTGACACACGACCTGATAGCCGGCGGCTTCGCTGATGTCTTCTACGAATTCAGTGAGCAACCGGTAATATGCAGATGTGGTGCCAGATGTGTTATAAAAATGGTGGAAAACCAGTGGTTCTTGAATTATTCAGACCTGTCATGGAAGGAACAGGTTTACAAATGCCTAGGGAAGATGCAGATAATCCCGCCTGAAATGAGAGCGGACTTTGAAAACAAAGTGGACTGGTTGAAGGACAAAGCCTGCGCAAGAAAAAAAGGGCTGGGTACGAGACTTCCCTGGGACAAGGAGTGGATGATCGAATCCCTCGGGGATTCAACAATATATATGAGTTATTATATTATCGTTAAGTACCTTGATAAATTTGAACCTGAACAGCTAAAGGAAGAGTTCTTCAATTATTGCCTGCTCGGATCGGGTTCTCCCGAAGAAACTGCTGCAAGAACAGGAATAGCTATTGAAGTCATTAAAAGTATCAGGTCTGATTTTGAATATTGGTATCCTGTGGACCTTCGCACATCGGGCAAAGACTTGATCCCGAACCATCTTTTGTTTTTCCTGTTCCATCATGTTGCCATATTCCCTGAGATTTACTGGCCCCGTGCCATAGCTATCAATGGTTTTGTCTCACTTGAGGGGCAGAAGATGAGTAAATCCAAGGGACCTTTGCTCACATTGAAATCCGCTGTGAAAGAATACGGCGCCGATATAACCCGCCTTTATATCCTGAGCACGGCTGAGCACGTTCAGGATGCGGACTGGCGGTCTGCAGATGTGGAATCCACGCGGAAACAGGTTGAAAGATTCTATAAGATGGCATACGATATTGTCAATACAAAAGATACCGGGGAGCTAAAATTCATTGATAAGTGGATGTTAAGCAAACTGCAGTACAGGATACAGGAAACCACCGATGCTCTTGATAAAATGCAGACGCGCAGAGCGGTACAGAATGCTTTCTATCTTCTCATGAACGATATGAAATGGTATGAGCGCCGGGGGGGAAGTGCAGCCAGGAAACGGGTTCTTGACACCTGGATAAGGTTGATGGCACCTTTCACGCCTCACATATGCGATGAAATTGAAGAAGAATCAGGCGGGAAATTCATATCATTGGCAAATTATCCAGAAGCAGATCCATCGCTAATTGATAAGGGCGCAGAACTTGCAGAAGAGATAACAAACAACACCCTCAAAGATATGGAAGAAATAATCCGCCTTATTAAGATAAAACCAAAAAGGATAGTATTGTACACAGCAGCATCATGGAAAAAAGCCGTCCTTAAAAGAGCCATATTGATGAAAAAACAAAAAGCTCTTGATATGAAAAGCCTCATGAATGCTCTAATGAGCGACACTTCGATACGGGCTTATGCGAAGGAGATACCGAAATTTGCGCAGAAAGTGATTAACGATATCCAGGGTATGGATGCGGAATTGATGAATTCATTGATCGATGTGGATTTTGATGAGATTTCCGCTTTGAATGAAGCAATGGAATTTCTGAGCCGGGCCGTTGATTGTAACATAGATATCTACAGCGCCGATGCCCCGGAATACGATCCGCAGGGGAAAAGCCGTTTTGCATCGCCTATGAGACCTGCTATTTACATTGAATAGACAGACAAGAGCAAAAAATCCAATGCTTAGAATTGTGTCACTAGACCAATATTAGTGCTAAGATTACAGTTGGTATCCATTCACCGTCTATTATTAGATCTAAAGATTTCCCTATTATTATGCCTTCTCTAAAAAAAGACAGGATATACCAGTATCCATAAAGGATGAAGAAAACTAGAACGATATAATGGCCAAGGAAAAATCCGTTTATATAGGAAAAAGCGAGCCATGGCAGGAGCGTTGAATTAAGAAGAACCACCAGGATTTTCGTTTTGCGCATCCCCAAGACTACAGGAATTGTTTTCACTCCGCTAATCCTATCACCTTCAATGTCCCTAACATCGGATGCAATAGAACCAATAAATACACGGATGTAAAAGAAATAAAAGATAAAAGAAATTACAGTGAAATTACTAGAATGGACTGTCACGGGTAAAAAAGTCCCTATTACAGCCCATGATACTGCAACTGTGATATTTTTTATTCCAACAATGTCTTTTAATCTGAAATTTGATATCTTAATACTATAGAAAATACCCATCAAAAAAGGAAAGATCATTATAAGAAGGGCAAAAGGACTCTGTAGAAGTGATATGGTGATTGAAGCAACGAAAGATGCCATTATAGCAAAAATAATAAAATTCTTATATTTTTCAACGAATCTCACCCTTTCCGGCACATTTATAGAATCCTCTTTAATGTCTGATAATTTATTCAGACTATAGATGGCAAAAATGCACAGGGAAGAAGCTACAAGTAAGTTAAAATTAGGCCTTACGTTGAGGAGCAAAAAAGAAAAATAAGGTAGTAGAAAGGCTGTTATTGCGATAAATATAGAACTCTTCATCAAAAAAGATGTAAATTTATAAAAAGATACTTTTATATGTTTTATAATTTTTTTTTTTCAAAAGACAAATCTTTCTTTTTCGTTTCTAATATCTTGATTTTATGCAGCCCTGAAAAATTACTATTTTCATTTGATAACATTATAGTCTTACCTCCAGCGTTAAGTTAATGACTGTTGATTTTTCATAACCCTATTAAAAAAGAATAAAATTATATTATTTATAAAAATACTAAAATAGCGGCATCAGCCGTAAAGCTTGCATTTTCTGCTTTCTGTAAACTAACGAAGATACATGCATTGTAATATTTCATAAAAATCCAGAATGTATCACATCTCCATTTGTTCAATGTGTTATACAATATTTTCTCAGGTTTGAGGGAAGTCTATGATTTATTTTTTGGAATGTGCAAAATCTTTTGGTGGCAAATTTCGCTTAAAGTAACTTTTGCATTCTTGGCATGCTTTGCGGTGCAGGATTTTCCACCGCGGAGGGCGCAAAGTACGCAAAGGATTTGCTGAACACCAAACTTTTTTACAGTCCCTGTTTTTGGAAGGTTTTATACATAACGACATAAGTAATTACTCGTAATTGAAATTATTTTTGGTATGTATTAACCGCAGATGAACGCAGATAAATGCAGATGCGTAGCAGAAAATCCGCATTCATTTGGTTTTTTCTGCGGTTCTATTTTTGACTGATTGCATAAGCAATTATTTATGACTCTGTGTATAGTATTATTTGGATATCGGCTTGAGCAATTCCCACAAGGAAATAATATCTTCACTAAACAGTCAAAAATTTTATTTAGTAATATTTCAGCGCAGAGGACTACACAACCCTTTCAGATAATTGTAGCAAATCTTCAAATAATTCTCTTCCCCATTCAATCGCTTCCTTATTGTAACTTATTAGATCGTTGCCATAATCATATGTGCCATCGATATGAAAAAATCCAATCGATAGGAAATAATCAGTAACAGTGAAAGCTACCTTTGCATTTTCTTTTATTATATATAATTTAAATTTAATATCCTTCTGAGTCAACAATTTTTTCAAAACTTCTTTATCTAATTTTTCTTTTATTTCTCTTGTTAATAAAAGTTGGATTTCAACATTTTTCTCGAATACAAGCATTTCAAGGAGTGAACCAAATTCTGGAATAAAAAAAGGAGAAAAGCCTCTAATCTCTTTAGCATTAGTTAAAAGGTTGATAAAATTTGAGTGGACTTTAAAAATATCGATCTCAGTGTTTTTAACAAGAACAGAATCTTTTAACCATCCAATCTTTTCCATCATATACTCAGGAATTCCGCTCAGGTCATGCTCAAGCCAGAACCTTTCATGTTCTTTCATGACTTCTGCAGCATTGCTGAAATCCAGTAGTTTCAGGACCACCATCCTTCCGATATTCGTGAGCGCATAACTCTTATCTTTCTCCTGGAAAACAAGGTTATTCTTTTCAAGTTCCTTCAATGCATGTATAGCAGTTGTAGAACTTATGTTCAGACAATCTCTGAATTCCCAAAGGGATTTTTTCCCCTCCTTCAAATTGACAAGGAGATTCCTTCGCAGATCGGAGCAAACTGCAAGACGGAGCATATCGCGGGTTGCTATTTTCTTGCCTGTCCACGCTTCATTTTCATACATATTCTCTTGTCTTCCGCTCCTTATCACAACTATTATCAACATATACATTTCTTGCATATATAGTTAAAGATTTAAAATATTGCCAATTTTAGGCAATGTTGCCAAAGAAAATGACAAACTTCATATATTCCCAAACCATAAACACTATTTAATGGGATTTAATGACAAATTTATCGAATTATACACATTTGATTACGCCGGAAAATGAATTGTTCATATATAAATATAGTGTTTGTAAAATAATAAGGTGAAAATGACGACAACAGAGTCGCTTGAGAAAGTCTTAAATAATCTCAGGAGTATTGGTGGGGTTGAAGCATCTGCTATTGCAAGCAGGGATGGCTTGCTTATACATTCAACGTTGCCCAGAAAATACCATGCGGATACATTTGCGGCAATGTCGGCTACAATGCTGGGGGCAGCAGAAACCGCAACAACAGAGCTTGGTAAAGGCATCCCGGACAGGATAATCGTGGAATCAAAATATGGGAAAATAATTGTAACAGGGGCAGGGTCAAAAGCAATACTCATAGTGATGGCCGAACCCGATGCGGGTCTTGGATTAATTCTGGTCGAGGTGGCAAAGCTATCTGGAAAAATAAAAGAAATCCTGGGGTGAGAACATAAAGCAGGTTGCTACCGGAGTTAGCGGTCTGGACAAAGTGCTGGATGGAGGATTCCTCAGGCCGTCAATCATATTAATAGCGGGTTCAGCCGGGACAGGAAAAACTACCTTTGTAATGCAATCCCTCTTCAACGCCGCAAAAAATGAGGAGATCTGCATGTATATAACAGCACTTTCAGAGCCTCTAGCCATGATAAATAATTTCATGTCCAGATTCTCGTTTTACAACATTTCATTACTGGGAGAAGGCAACGTAAAGTATGTACCTATCGGGATTGAAACTATCCGCAAGGGCCCGGAAGCTATCATAAAAGAAATGGAGAAGAACATTGAGACGATCAAGCCCGACAGGATTGTTATCGATCCTGTGAATGTGTTTACCATAGAACAGGATGTAGAATCCCAGCGCCAGTTCTATTACGATTTTTTCACGAGCATGAAGGAATGGAATTCCCTTGTTATATTGACAGGCGAGTTTACATCGGATGAGCTTGTTAAAAGCACACTGAGTTATCTTGTTGACGGCGTCATTCATATCAGCTATGAACCTTCCTACGACAGGAACATTCGTTACCTCAATGTCCTGAAGATGAGAGGGCAGGAATTTCACGGAGGAAAACATTCGTGTAAAATAACCAGAGACGGATTCGAGGTATTTCCTCGGTTACCCTCAGAGGGAAAAGAGTCCATAATAAAAGAAAGGTTATCCACGGGGATCAAAGGACTGAACCAGATGACCGGCGGCGGTTTTAACCGTGGTTCGTCAGTCTTGCTTTCAGGTTCGAGCGGAACTGGCAAGACGACAATCGGGACGCAATTCATTATCGAGGGTTTATCTAAAAAAGAACCGGCTGTTATAGTTTCCTTTGAAGAGGATGCAGTCCAGATACGTGAAAATGCAAAAATATTTGGGTGGAATCTGGATGAATTTGAAAACAAGAACCTGCTAAGGATAATTTCTGCACTGGATTTCGATGTCCATGAACTGGCAATTCTTGTCCAGAGAACTGTCGAAGAAATAAATGCCAGACGTTTGCTGTTCGATGGGACAGGCCGACTAGAACGCATGTTGCCGCAATATACTCCATTGCCTGAGTATATGGATAATATGGTCAATTATCTCAAAAATAAAAATATCACGGCAGTATACACGAACGAGACTTCAAACCTTACAGGGGTGACACAGATAACGGGCATAGGTATTTCCCCGATCATGGACGTTGTTATTTTATTGCGGTATGTAGAGATAAAAAGTGAGATGCGAAAGGCAGTATCTGTACTCAAGATGAGAGGCAGCAATCATGATAAAGAGATTCGAGAGCTCATTATTACTGAAAAAGGCGTTGAGATAAGACTGCCTTTTATTGAATATTCAGGTATCCTGTCAGGCAATCCGACAAAGACGCCTTCTGAAGCTTTCGTAGAGGCTTTCAAGAAATAAATTTTTATGGCAGATTTGATTTTATTCCAACAAATCGTTGAAATATACCTTTGGATTGTAGCTGCTCTTATTATGATTTTTGTGGCGGCAATAGCCAAGTTTTATCAAAATAAATTCGGCATAAAAACGTTTTATTATTTCTATATCGTTCCTATAATTGTTCTTTTTGCTGCAGCTGCGCAATTTTATTATCATAATATGTTTTTATCAGAATTTATGGAATTTACGGGGTCGGTTGCTTCCTTTCTGGCAAGCTATTACCTGTTTAGAATAATGGTGGGTGTAAAAAAATGAACTTTAATATGGAACCGATGGATGCAATATCATATTTTTTGTTAACCTTGATCCTTTATTTTTTAAGCACTCTCAGTAAAAGACTGGGTGATGTTATGGGAATGAAAAAGTATTACTATATTTATTATGCAGGCATGCTTTTTACAGCACTCAGTTCTATTATGAGTTTATTGTCGGGTGAAAATATTATTTTTATTAAATATCTTTTTTTAGCAACAGGTCTAACCCTTGGACTTGCAGCCACGATAAAATATTGGGGATGGCTAATTAAAGAAATCATTAAAGGATAGTGACTGATACTTTTCTCAGATTCATAGAGCATATCATGGACTAATCAAGAGGTAGTGCTTTTTTCAATATTCACAAAGTGGTTACCTAAGTATTTATTAAGGATAAGGAATGTTCCTGCCCCAGATCAAAGATTAGTTAATTAAAGGACTCATTAGATAATGTCAATGCAGACCGTGTATTTGATCATCCTAATCCTGCTGGCAATGACTGGCTGCATCGATAAGCACGAAAAGGTCCACCTTAGTATTGTTCAAATGCCAGGCGTCAGATATAAATGACAGCGCTTATGATTCCATAAGGGAAATGAGGAAACGAATCAAATGAAAAGCTTGCGGTTCAGGATTATTATTTCAACATTAGCAATAATATTCTTAATAATAACCGGGTCCTATCTGGTGATACAGGATACTCAAACCAGCATATTTGAGAAAGAGTTCCGGGATAAAGGATATTTGCTATCCAACCATCTGGCACTGGAAATCGGGACCCCTTTGCTTGCTAATGATCTAATAGAAGTGAGAAAATCTGTTGATGATCTGAAGAATAGCTATCCTGATATCGAGTATGTTTTCATTACAGATTCACGGGGGATTGTCCTTGTTCACACGTTTGAGGGAGGGTTCCCAAAGGTGCTTCAAAATAATACCAACCCTAAAAATTCCTTGAATGAATCTGTATTCGAAACGGACAGAGGGATCATCCACGAATTCGATGCACCTGTCGAGAACTTAGGTTACGTTCATGTGGGCATTTCAGAAAACAGGGTAAGAGCTCAAATCCAGGAAGCATCATGGAAACTCCTCCTGCTGGCCAGTGCTGCAATGTTTATGGGGGGATTATTTACATTCTACATCGGAAGAAGGTTAACGGATCCCATCATGGCGCTAAAAGAAGGGGCGAACAGGATAAATAAAGGTATTCTTGATCAGAAAATAGATATCAGAACAGGCGACGAACTGGGAGAACTGGCCAGGACGTTTAATGATATGGCCATGAACCTGAATCAGAAGATAGGTGATCTGATAGCTTCAAAGGAGCAGACAGAGAAGGCACAAAATTATCTTGAGACTTTGTTTGACAGCATCGATGATGGAATTTTTGTTATTGATCCAGATCACGAAATTGTTAAGGTGAATAAATCCTCTCTAAAAATGATAGGATTGATGGAAGAGCAGGTCAGGGGAAAAAAATGCCATGAAATTCTTTTCGGGAATGCAAAACAAATGAGGGAGAGGGATGAATGCCCCATTGATACATTGCTCCGGACAAAGAGTCCTGTAAGGTTCGTGCATGAAATGGAAATCAATGCGACCAAAAAGATCCTGGAGATAAATGCATCGCCGTTCATTGATAAAAATAATATCACAAATATAATTTTAGTATTAAGGGATGTGACGCAGAAAAAAAAGCTTGAAGAAGAGATTATCGCCCGGAACAGGGAACTCATGATACTTAACGATATCTCAAAAAACATAAACGACACATTTGACATTGATAAACTTTTATTAAAGTCACTTGATAATTTATTGAAACTCACTAGTATGGAAAGCGGATATATATATCTTCGGAATGAAAAGTCCGGGGAATATTCACTAAAAGCGCATACCGGGACTGAAGAAAGGAACTCGGTCAATCCGGATTTTAGAGAGTTCTCCATGAAAGATAGAGCTGAGATAAAAGCAGATGGGAGCGGGAAAAATATATTCATACCCCTTAAATCTAAAGATAAAATGCTCGGGATCATTACGCTTGCTAGCACAGAACCCCGTTATTTTTCAAATAGGGATTTGGAATTTTTCTCGGCAATCGGCAACCAGATCGGAGTGGTAATAGAGAATATCCTTTTTTATAACAATATAAGATATTTGAATGAATTTAACGAAGAGATCCTGAATAATGTTAACCTGGCGATACATGTTGTTGATAGAGACATGAAAATCCTGGCAGTCAACAACGAGCTGCTGAAATTCGGCAGAGGCAGGATAAGAAAAGAGAAAATTGTAAATAGAAACCTTTTTGAAGCCTTCCCGTTCCTGAAAGAAAAACAAACCGATAAAGAATATGAATATGTCATGAAAACGGGGGAGATTTTCATGAGCGATGAAAGAACCGAATATTATCATGATGTCATTTACACAAGTACCTCCAAGATCCCCATTAAAGATAAGAATGGTACTGTTGAAAAGATCATAACGGTCATAAAGGACGTATCTGAACAGAAAAGGCTTGAAGAGGAACTCAGGGATTCTTATGAGGAGCTTCGCCTGACGTATTCTAAACTCAAAGAACTTTACCGGATAAAAGATAATTTTCTTTCAAATATTTCATATGAACTGAAAACTCCTCTAACATCCATAATGGGGTATACGGAACTGATTCTTGAAGAAAATATGACCCGGGAGCAGCGCCATAAATTTGAAGCAATACTCCGAAATTCAAAAAGGTTATCCAATTTAATAAATATGCTTCTTGACACAACACTTATCGAATCCAGGAATCTTGAGCTCGACATGCAATTGTTATCTATTCGTGACCTTGCCCTTGAGGTCGCAGAGGATATGAAGACCATGGCGGCTATCAAAAATATACCGGTGTATATCGATGTCCCTCCTGTGATGATCAAGGGTGACAGGGAGAGGCTGGCGCAGGTATTGTCAAATATAATGGACAATGCGATCAAATTCACAATCAAAGGTGAGATAAGATTATCAGCCTCGGAAGAAAATGAAAACATACACATAAAGATCAGCGATACGGGCATCGGCATTCCAGAGGATAAACTTGAGCTGATATTTGACAGGTTCTACCAGTCCGAGCTGGCGCATGAGAGTAGATTCGGCGGTACTGGACTGGGTTTATGGATCTCAAAGAATATTGTGGAAGCTCATGGGGGGAAGATCTGGGCGGAAAGTAAAAATATAGGAAGCACGTTTCATATTTTATTACCAGGATTGAGAGCGAATGACCAACAAGGCATCGGATAAGAAAGTATTGATAGTGGACGATGAACCAGATACACTCGAGCTTGTCAAATTAGTGCTCGAGAGTGGCGGTTTTAAAACGGACATAGCCACGAACGGAAAGGATGCGCTGACCATGATAGCTGCTTCAAAGCCTGATTTAGTGCTTCTTGACATAATGATGCCTGATATGGACGGGTGGGATGTTTTCAGGAAGATAAAAGAACAAGTACCGGGTATTCCGGTTGCTATTTTGACAGCCAAAGCGCAAAATATCGATAAGCTGCTTGGATTACATGTATTAAAGGCTGATGATTATATAACAAAACCTTTTGGAAAGAATGAATTAATAGGTAAAGTTAAGAAATTGACGGGTTTAACGTAAATGACCATAAATTAAAATAACACCTTAAAACAATGGAGAACTCATGCAAGAAACGAAATTTATAATCCCGTTCTATACTCAGGAACGATGGCAAAACTGGATAAATAAAGTAAAGGAAAGCGGTTTTAAGCTGGACGACGAGGAGAAAGGGGCAGTTTTCGTATATATGGAAGACGATGTGGTTCTTGCGTGTTTGAAGATAATTGCGAAATTCGATAAGAACGTCATCTCCAGAGATGATGCACTGAAATACCTGTCAGAGATCAAGGAAATTGTCCTCTACAAGATCGAACCCATAAGCGAAGATATTGATATTATGCTTGAATCAACGCAGTTGTCCCTGATGGGTGTTTTTGCTTCATGCGAATGTTATGTGGAGAAGGCTTTTGAAAAAACAAAAACCCTTGGCAAGCTCATAAAAAGCGCAATCCAGGCGGAGAAAGAGGAAAATATGGGAGCTGCGCTCGGCAATATCGCGGAAATAGGTGCGAACCTCCTCGCAGGCGGGAAGCTCAAAGAAAAGGATATGGAAGATGTCCCGGAAGGGCTTGTGGCTGAATGGCTCGATGGGATAGACTCTATCAGTGCTGCAATGGTTGGAGATACAAGTTATCGTGACGATGAGCCGGATTCAGGCGATTAGGATAAGAACCGCAGATAAACAAGACGAAAGTAGATTTGTCCATTCTTTTAAGTTGCGGTCATTATGCTTTCAATGGCGATCATAAATTAAAATTGATGATGATTCAATATGCTGATCCACGATATTTTAGGTATTAAAAGCCAGGAGGACGTCTACTTTGTTGAAGAAAGCTACCCGTCTTTAAAAAATAATACATTATCGCTACAATATCTTGAGAACATCCAGAAAGACCCTCTGGCAAAGATCCAGGGAATTCAGGATGAGAACGGGAACATTATCGGGTTAGCCCTGAATAATCCTGAAACAGAAGATTCGCCCGGGTTCCTTGCGATATTCACGAACCTTGTTTCATCAATACCTGTTCCAAATGAAAGCAGCATGCTATTTTCCAGCGTTGCGAAAAATCTAAAGCTCAATGAGATATACAACACCACATGCGCGAAATTTAGTGAAGCGATAATTGAATATTATTCCAAAGCTCTGGTGAGCAGGCAGCTCTGCGAAAACTGCCTCATATCCAAAGAACCCTACGAAATGGTATATATCGAAAGCCGAAATGCCAGATTGAAAGGAATTCTTGATAGATACGAACTCAAAGGAGAGTTGCTTGAGATATGCTGCGGCAACGGCATGTCGACACTTCCCCTTCGAAAGATGGGGTATGATCCACTGGCCATCGATAATGATAAATGCCAGATCTGCCAGGGACTTGAACATAATGTGCTGGACCCAAAAAAGACCATAGTTCTTGATGCAACCAGACTTTCAGAATTTTTCAGGGAGAATACATTTGATACAATCGCAGGCTTCATGCTTGGAACGATATATCCTTTTAACAGGAATATCTGGGAAAAAATGATTGTTGAATCGGTTAAAGTCTTGAAACCGGGAGGAATGATCCTGTTGACCGTAAATAAAAGGGAAGAGATGGAGATCCTGGAAAAGGCTCTTGAGAGAAATCATATCAGCGGGAAGATGATCGATAATACCGATCCTGGAGGCATTTATGACCAGTGGGTATATGTAGGGAATAAATAAGATGCCTCGTGATAGAAGGGATTACTTTTACAGGAAAGCCAAGAAGGAGGGATATCGTTCCCGTGCAGCTTTCAAACTCAAGCAGATAAGCGAGAGGTTTAAACTTATTAAAAAAGGAGATACTGTAGTCGATCTCGGGGCTGCCCCGGGAGGCTGGCTCCAGGTAGCGAAGGAACTCTCAGGCGGGAAAGTGATAGGTGTGGACATCCTTCCTATCGAGGAAATAGAAGGTGTGGAGACAATAAAGGGGGATATACGCCTCGAAGCGACCGTGGAAAAGATCAGGGAAAAAATCAAAAAAGAGGGGGCTGATGCAGTCATTTGCGATGCCGCGCCAAATCTATCCGGGAACTGGAGCTATGACCATGCACGTTCCATCGACCTTGCAACTTCGGCTCTTGAATGCGCAAGGAAAATATTGAAATCGGGTGGGGGATTCGCAGTCAAGGTCTTCCAGGGGGACATGTTCCCGGATTACATGGATAAGGTGCGGAAGCATTTCATCAAGGTACAGGCATTTTCCCCGGAGGCATCGCGTAAGCAGAGCGCCGAGATATATGTTATTGGCAAGCAATTGCTGTCAGGCGCGGTATCTCTAAATGAAGAACACACAGTTACCATCGAAGATATCGGAGCGGACGGGGATGGGATTACAAGGATAAAAGATCTGGTCGTGTTCGTAAAAGGTGCAAGAAAAGGAGAGACGGTCAGGATCAGGATACGGCATGTTAAGCCCAAATTTGCTTTTGGGGAGATCATCGAATGAATTGGAGCAAAAATAGTGACCGTTACATTACAGGTTGGTACAATTAAGGCAATTGGATGGGATCAAACATCCAATCTGGATTAACTCCCACGGAATACATTGTATTCTTATCCCTATTTGGTACAGAAGAATAAAAAACGAAAATTTTTATAAAACTTGTAGGTCGTAAAATTTTCATCATGGCCCCAGAAGAACTGGTCATTTTGGTGAAGATTTAAAAGAGATAATTTCTGATTCCAAGGTGGTTACCAATTCATGAGTTAGCCTTATAAATTTAACTATTTTTTATACTTGCAGCAAAATTTATTATATACATCCCCTCATTAATATTTTAATCACAAATTCCAAAGAGGGGATGTACATTGGAGTTTAATGTAGA